>JAICYE010000102.1 GCA_025934385.1 Acidimicrobiia bacterium
CAGCGCCGCCAGCCCGTAGAGCGAGCCGGTGGTGAGGCCGGCGATGACGAACGGCCAGAAGTTGCTCACTGCGCCGCTTCCACCGCCTCGGGCGTCAGGCAGACGCCGCAGGGCCGCCGCCCCGCCCGCTCGTGTTCGGAGCGACTCGCCGCCGCCACCGACCTGCCTTCGGTGAAAGCACAACCGTGGCGGTGGTAGCGGGTCATGGCCGGGGCGGCCACGAGGGTGCCGGCGTCGGAGCGGGCCCCGTGCTCATCGGTGACGTCGACGGCGCCGGCGCCCGGCACGTCGCCGAACAGCGCCAGCCGCCGGCGGCCCACCGCCCGCCGCCCGGCGGCCAGGAAGGCCACGATCCCGGCGCCGGACAGCAGCAGCCCGGCCGCGCCGACGTTGACCCACACCACCTGGTCGCCGACTTCCGTCGTTCCCGACGCGCCGTAATAGGCGACCAGCAGCCCGGCCAGTCCGGCCGCCAGCACCACGCCGAACACGGCCCGGTTCGACCCCGGCCACAGCTCCGAACGCCCGTCCGACGACGACGTGGCGGACGTCACCGCAGCGAGACCTCCCGGCGGGTCGCGGAGCCGTCGGTGGCCTTGACCGGATCGGCGCCGCCCTCTGGCGACGCCGAGGTCTGCTCCGCCGGCGCCGGCGCCGGCAGCGCTCCGGTCTCCACCAGGTGGCGGTCGATGGCGTCGAGCTTGCGCCATTCGTCGCGCAGGTCGGCCGAGAGCCACAACAGCGCGCCGAGCCCCAGCAGGAACAACCCGGCCATGCCGCCCGAGACGACGTAGGGGATCTGCTCGCCGGTGTCGAGCGTGCCCGACACGCCGACATAGCCGACGATCAGGGCCACGACCCCGGCCACGATGCAGACCCAGGCGCCGACCCGGTCCCACTGGTTGCGGACGTACTTCATGACACCCACTTCAGCTTCACCCCCACCAATCGAAGAAGCAGCCCTCCGCCGAGCGCCACCAGCGCGCCGACCACCAGGATGACGTAGATGCTGAGCGTGTCGACCCGCAGCACCGGCTGCTGGGCGATGGGTGTGGCCAACTGCACCCCGGACGGCGGCACGGCCGGAGCGGCCACGGCCACGTCGCCGCTCGTGCCGGTCGTCGCCGGCCCGGCCGTGGCGCCGGCCGGTTGCGGCGCCACCGTCGTCGTCGAACCGCCGACGTCATCGCCGCCGGCGGTGTCGGTCGTCGCCGCCCCGGCGGGTTCCGACACGGTCGTCGGGCCGGTCGGCGGCGCGGTCTCGGACGGGCCTTCCACCACCGGCCCGGCCGCCGGCGACCCGGTCTCCGCCGGGAGCGACGACCCGATCGACGTCGACGATCCCGACACCGAGGCCGACGCCGACATCTGGCCGAAGACGTAGCGGACGACCATCGTCGGCCCCGACGGGATCTGTTGCTGCTGGGTGACCACCAGCCCGGGGCTGACGACGCCGTCGGGGTTGTCGATGCGGCCGAGGTAGGCGACGCTGATCTTGGCCTGCTCGAGCGCCTCGAGCAGCGGGGTGCCCGCCGGGATCGGCGTCTGGGTGCCGGCGAACGTGAACCCCTTGTCGGAGAATCCGACGGTCTGGCCGGCGATCGTCATGCCGTTGATGGCGAAGTGCGCCGCCCGGACGGGATCGGCCCCCGGCGAGCGGGTGACCTTGGCCAGGGCGTCGACCTGGCCGATCCGCAGGACGCCGCCGACGTTGACGATGTCGGCGGTGCCGGTCGCCTCGGCGGTGACCGCCCCGGAGGCGGCGTCGCGGCCCGTCGTCGCCCTGGTCACGGTGGAGCCGATGGCCGAGCCGCTGCTGGCGCCGCCGGTCGTGGCCGTCGCCTGCGACGCCGCCTCGGCGCTGTGGGCCACCAGCTCGTAGCCCGGCTGGGCCAGCTTTGCGTCGTTCTTCGTCGGGTACGACGAGTCGACGTAGAACGGGTAGGGCGGCGGCGACGGCAGCCCGGTCAGGCCGGCCAGGAGGCCGGGGCCGCTGATGGCCAGGTCGCCGGGATAGGGCAGCGAGGCGAAGGCGTGGGAGTTGCCCAGGCCGTCGATCACCGCCTGGGACACCGGCCCGCCGCCGTCGACGAACGTGTCGACGGCCACGAAGTTCGGCGCCGACACGGAGACGCGCACGCCCTCGGCCGACGCCACACCCTCGTAGGACGTCGCCTCGCCCGCCGCTCCCGCCCGCCCGGCGCCGCCCACGGCGAGGGCCGCCGTGCCGAGGAGCAGGCCGGCCACGAGCGCCGCGCCCGACCGGGCGGTGCGGCCCGTGGGTCGGACCCACGCTGTCGCCTTCCCGGGCGTCGTCAATGTGCCCTCCCCCGTGGCGCGGCCTTCCGATCCGGGCGCAGACAAGGCCGTCGGCCACGCTAGGACGGCCCTTTCGCGGGTGTCAAGTAACCATTTACAAAGGCTCGGTGGTCGAGGCAGAATGACCCGGTGATCCCCCTCCTCGACGGCGTGCGCGTCCTCGACCTGTGCCGCCTGGCGGCCGGCGCCACCACCAAGCTGGCCGACCTGGGGGCCGAGGTCATCAAGGTGGAGGAGCCGCCTTACGGAGATTACCTGAGGAGGCTGCCGCCGATCCCCGACGCCGGTGATGACGCCCCCCGGCAGAGGGCGTTTGTGGTCCGACCTCCTCCGGGTAGGCGTGCCGGCAGGAACTATCGCGACACGATCCTTTGTGTCGGGCGGCGGTGGGGAGGGACGCGGGCGATGGCGAAAGCAGCCGACGCAGCGGGCGGCGAGGACGCCGACCTCGCCCGGCTTCACGCCGCCTACGCCGAAAGCGGCGACCGGCTCCTCCGCGACCGGCTGCTCGCCCACTACGACGGCCTGGCCGTCGGACTGGCCCGGCGGTTCTCGACCCGACGGGAGACCACCGAGGACCTGATCCAGGTCGCCCGGGTGGGCCTGATCCATGCCGTCGACCGGTTCGACCCCGACCGGGGCCGCCCGTTCGGCGCCTTCGCCCACACGACGATCGTCGGCGAGCTCAAGCGCCACCTCCGGGACCACAGCTGGCGGATCCGGCCGACCCGGAGCCTCCAGGAGCGCTACCTGCTGGTGATCCGGACGGTCGAGGACCTCACGCAGCAGCTCGCCCGCTCCCCCCGTATCGCCGAGGTCGCCGCCGTGGCCGGCCTGAGCGACGAGGCCGTCCTCGAGGCGCTGGAGCTGGCCCGGGCGGAGCCGGTGTCGCTGGACGGGCCGGCCGAGCGCGATCCCGCGTCGACCTACGACTTCGGCGCCGACGACCCCGGCTTCGCCGCCGTCGACAACCGCCTCGACGCCGCCCGGATCCTGGCCGGCCTGACGACGCGGGACCGGGAAATCTTCCGCCTCCGCTTCGCCGGCCAGCTCACCCAGTCGGAGATCGCCGCCCTCGTCGGCACCAACCAGCTGGGCGTCTCCCGCATCCTGGCCCGCAATCTGGGCCGGATGCGGGCCCGGCTCCGCAACGCCGGCGCCACCGTGAACTAGAACCCGTCAGTGGTGCTTGCCGCCCGGGGCCTGGTGGCCGGACTTCGACTTCCCGGCGGCCGTGGTGGTCGTCGTCGGCGCCGATCGCCGCTGCCCCGACTGCTGCGGCGGCGGGCCCGACCGCTGCTGACCCGACTGCTGCGGCGGCGGACCCGACTGCTGCTGACCCGACCGCTGCTGACCCGACTGCTGCGGCGGCGGACCCGACTGCTGCTGACCCGACTGCTGTTGATCCGACTGCTGCGGCGGCGGGCCCGACTGCTGCTGCGAACCTGGCGGTGAGGACTGCTGCTGGGACGGCGGAGGCGAGGACTGCTGCGGCGGCGGCGACTGCTGCTGGGACGGCGGAGGCGCCGACTGCTGCGGCGGCGGCGAGGACTGCTGCGGCGGCGGGGCGGACTGCGGCGGCGGCGGCGAGGACTGCTGCTGCGGAGGCGGCGAGCCGGGGCCGGGGTTCCCGGCCGGGGCGTGGCCCGGATCGGTGATCACCCGGACCCGGTTGTTCTTGCTGTCGGCGATCCACAGGTCGCCGTTGCGGTCGATGTTCAGCTCGTGGATGGTGTCGAACTGGGCCTCCATGGCGGCAGCCGGCCCCGGATCGCCGGCGATCCGGGGGTTGTGCCCCTCGGCCTTGGTCTGCCCGGTCCCGGCGATCGTCGTGATGATCCCCGAAGGGTCGATGCGGCGGATCCGCTCCCCTTTCTCCTCGGCCACATAGATGTTGCCGGCGGAGTCGGCGGCGATCCCCCGGGGGACGTTGAGGTGGGCGTTGGCGGCCGGGCCGCCGTCGCCGTCGGAGCTGCCGGCGAGGGCCTGCTGCGACGACGCGTTCCGCTCGGCGGCGGCGGTGTCGCCGGCGATCGTCGAGATCTTGCCGTCGGGGCCGACCTTGCGGACGAGGTTGTTCTCGCTGTCGGAGATGTACACCGTGCGGTCGGGCGTGACCCACATACCCTCCGGGTGGTGGAGCTGGGCGTCGGTGGCGAAGCCGCCGTCGCCCCCGTAGCTCTTCGACTGGCTGTTCCCCGCCACCCGGACGATCGTCAGCGGCTGCGCCTTGACGTCGATCTTGATGATCTCGTTGCCGCCGGTGTTGCAGACGTAGAGCACGTCGTCGGGCGTCATGAACAGCGACTTGGGGAACTTGAGGATCGCCGTGGCGGCCGGCCCGTCCGGCTGGCCGTGCTTCTCGTCGCTGCCGGCGATCGTCTCGATCACGCCGTTGGAGAAGTTGATCCGCCGGATCCGGTTGTTGAGACTGTCGGCCACGTAGACGTTGCCGTGGGAGTCGACGGCCACGCCGTGCGGCTGGTTGAGCTGGGCCTGGGTAGCCGGGCCGCCGTCACCGCTGAAGGCCCCGATCGGCGCGCCATTGCTCGACGTCTGCGGGTTCCCGGCGATCGTCGAGATGACCCCGTTGCCGTCGATCCGCCGGACCCGCTGGTTCAGGGCATCGGCGATGAACACGTCGCCCGTCCGAGCGAAGGCGACCGCCCGGGGGTTGTAGAGCTGGGCGTCCTTGGCCGCCCCGCCGTCGCCGGAGAAGCCCTGCTGGCTGTAGTTCCGGTTGGTGCCGGCCACGGTCCTGATCGTGCCGGGCGGGTCGCCGGGGTCGGCCCGGGCCACCAGGGCGCCGGCGGTCAGTCCGGCGCCCGTCCCGGTGGCCAGGAGCAGAGCGGCGAGCCGCCGCGAACGGGGCGTGAGGCGGGCGGGCTGGCGCTGACGGAACATCGATCCTCTCCTTGTGGCGTCGCGGATGGCGCCGCTGGTTGCGCCGGACGGGCGGAGTCGGCCGCCGGGAACTGGGCGAAGCCGGGCTGGGCCTCGAAGTTGATCTTGGTGAAATTGCCGCCCACGTAGAGGCTGTGGGCGCCGATGAGGGCCACCTCGGGGCCCTCGGCCGTGTTCATCTGGGCGTTGAACGACAGGTCCTGGGCGCCGGTGCGGGTGTCGAAGGCGGCGATGTGCCGGTTGAGGTTGTCGCCGGCGTTGCCGCCGGTGCACGACGTCCCGCCGCAGGTCGTGTTGTTGCCCAGCACGTAGTCGTAGTGGCCGACGAGGAAGACCCGGCTGTCGGTCGCCACGGCGTCCATCCCGTCGCCGTCGGTCTTGTGGACCCACAACGGCTTGGTGCTCCGGCCCGGATAGAACGTCTCGATCGCCCCGCCGAACCCGCCGGCGGCGACGAAGATCGTCCTGCCGTCGGTCGGCCAGACATCGAGCCCGAAGACGGGCCGCGGCCGGTCGAGCGTCGGCTGCCACGGCGTCGGCTTGGCCGTCTTGCCGTCGAGCACGATGAGGCCGCTGCGGCCGGCGAAGTGCGTGAAGCTCCCGCCGACGACGACCATCGTCCCGTCGGGGGTGACCTTGAGGTCGGCGACGTTGCCGGGGTTGCCGTCGTTGCTCTGCTTGCCGACGTTGCCGACGAAGCGGCCGCCGGTGTTCGGCGGGGGGATCCAGTCGCTGCGCAGCGCTCCGGTCCGGGGGTCGACGGCGGCCAGCTGCGAGCGGGCGTCGGTGCCGAGCCGGGTGAAGGCGCCGCCGACGTAGAGCGTGTCGCCGCTGAGGGCCATCGCCTTGACGTAGGCGTCGGGGATCGGCGGCGCGAAGGTCGGGTCGGCCGCGCCGGTGGTGACGTCGACCGACGCCAGGCGGGAGAACCGCCCGCCGCCGATCGACCGGAACATGCCGCCGACGTAGAGGTGGGTCCCGTCGGCCGACGGCGCCAGCGACAGGACCGGCCCGTCGGGATGGGCGTCCCAGTCGAGCAGCGCCCCGGTGTTCACGTCGAGCGCCACCAGGTAGGAACGGTGGACGATCGGGGTCGGGTCGCTGCGGGCCGCCTTGGTGCTGACGCCCGGTGGCGTCACGCCGGTGAACTCCCCGCCGAGGAAGACCTTCGTGCCGACCTCGGCCAGGGCGTAGACGCGGCCGGCCTTGTCCTTGCCGGCGTCGTTGGGGTAGTCGGAGGGGCTCGTGCCCCACGTCCGGTTGGGTTCGGAGGCGAACGACTGCGGCCCGGCCGGGGCGCCGCCGGGCCCGGTCGCCGGCTCGGCGGCCGCCGTCGGAGCCCGGACGGGCAAGGCCGGGACGATGACGAGGGCGCTCAGGAGCACCAGGCGGCGGGCGCGACCGGACCGGCGCGGGCGACGCTCGCCGCACCGCTCACCCGTCCGGCCCCAGCGACTGGGGCGTTCCGACCGTTCCACCGAATCTCCCGCTCCGGCCCGTCGACCATGCCGCTTGTTGCAGTTCCAGTTACGGTTGCTTGAAGAAGATGCCGATGTGGCCGCTGCGAATTTAGTCGGCAAAGTGCGTGATTGGTGAGGGAGGAGTTTCCATTTTTGAGGATTTTTCAGAATTCTGAACGGTCGGGCGCCGCCATGGACCGGATCGTCGGCGGTCGGGCGGGGCGGAAACAGGTTCAGATTTCCAAGGCCACGGTCCGGCAACACCGGAATGACGGCGGGCCGGTCGGGGGTCGCAGTACCCTCCGCCCATGACGTCACGGCCCGGCGTTGCGGAAGGCGGCCGGCCGCAGCGGTGGCCCGGGCTCGTGGCCGTTCCGGCCGTGGCGCTCATCACCGTTCTGGTCGGCCCGGCCGGCCTCGTGCCGGCGGCGCACCGGGCCGGGGCGGGGGGGCGCTCCCAGGCGGGTGCGCACGTCTCGGCGGCCGGCGCGGCGACGTCGGGCCGGTCGCCGGCGTCCGCTTCGACCGCACCGGCGACCCTGCCGGCGGCCGTCGCTCCCACCGCGGCCGGCGTCGCCGTGGTCGATCCGGCTGCGGCGCAGGCCGTCACGCCG
>JAICYE010000254.1 GCA_025934385.1 Acidimicrobiia bacterium
AACCCGGGTATCTCGACCTGCTGGTCGAGGAGATGCTGCCCGAGTGCGCCCCGCTGGCGGAAGGGTGCGACGCCTTTTGCGATCTCGGGGCGTTGTCGGTGGCCGAGGCCCGCAAGGCGCTCGAGGCCGGTGTCGCCCACGGCCTCGTGCCCCGGCTGCACGCCGAGGAGCTGGCCCACACCGGTGGGGCGCTGCTGGCCGCCGAGCTCAACTGCGCCAGTGCCGACCATCTCGTCCACGCCACCGAGGACGACGCCCGGGCCCTGGCCTTCGCCGGGGTGGTGGCCGTGCTGCTGCCGGCGACGTCGTTCTGCCTCCGCTCGGCCTACGCCCCCGCCCGCCGCCTGCTCGACCGGGGTGTCACGATCGCCCTGGCCACCGACTGCAACCCCGGCACGAGCTATACCACGTCGATGCCCTTCGTCATCGCCGTCGCCTGCTCCGAGCTGCGCCTCTCGGCCGAGGAGGCGGTGCGGGCGGCCACGGCCGGCGGGGCGGCGGCGCTGCGCCGTCCCGAGCTCGGCCGGCTCACCGTCGGCAGCGCCGGCGACCTCGTGGTGCTGGCCGGCGAGAGCTATGTCGACCTCGCCTACCACCCGGGGATGGACCGGGTCGCGGCGGTGGTCGCCGGTGGCGAGATCGTGAGGGGCGCCGGAGGAGACCGGCCGTGAGGCTGCGGGATCCGCAGTGGCCGACGGCCGCCGACTGGCTCCGGCGGGGACGGGAAGAGCCGCCGGCCGAGACCGAGCTGGCCGTGCTCGGGATCCCGCTGTCGGTCACGTCGATCACCCAGCCGGCCGGCGCCCACGAGACGCCGGGAGCCATCCGGCGCCGGCTGGCCGGACTGTCGACGTACCACTCGGAACGGGACGTCGACGTCGGCGAGCTGGCCGCCGTGGACTTCGGCGATCTCGACGTGCAGCCGTCCAACAAGGAGATCGCCTCGGCGACGAGCGACGTCGTGCGGGAGGCGCCGATGGCCGTCCTCCTCGGCGGCGACAACGCCGTCACGTATCCGGCGCTGCTCGGCATGGCCGGCGACGGCCTCGAGGGCTGGGGGCTGGTGACGCTCGACGCCCACCACGACGTCCGCACCTACGAGGGCCGGCCGGGCAACGGGTCTCCCGTCCGGGCGCTGATCGACGCCGGGCTCCCCGGCAACCAGATCGTGCAGGTCGGCATCGCCGGCTTCGCCAACTCCGTCGCCTACCGGCGGTGGTGCGACGAGGTCGGCATCGACGTCGTGACCGCCGCCGAGGTCCGCTTCGGCACCATCGAGGACGTCCTCGTCGAGGCCTTCGAGCGGCTGGCCATGTCGGTCGACCACGTCTACGTCGACCTCGACGTCGACGTCCTCGACTCGGCCTTCGCCCCCGCCTGCCCCGGCGCCCGGCCCGGCGGGCTCTTCCCCGGCGAGCTGCTGGCCGCCGCCTTCCTGGCCGGCCGCAACCCCCGGGTGCGGGCCGTCGACATCGTCGAGGTCGACTCCGCCCGCGACATCGCCGACCGCACCGTCGACGTCGCCGCCCTCTGCCTGCTCAACGCCGCCGCCGGCCTCCACGAGCGCCTCCGGTGACGCCATCAGGGATGGGTGGGGCGAAGGACGCCGGCGCCGATCCCGCCCGTCCGCCCCGGACGCTGCTCGACAAGCTCGGCGTCAAGGACGGCACCAGGCTCGTCGTCCTCGACCCCGATCACCTTCTGGATGGCGACGGCGACTTCGAGGCCGAGCTGACCGGCCGGGCCGTGCGGCGGCTGCCCGAGGGCCCGGCCGACGTCGTGGTCTGGCCGCTCGACGAGGCGGCGGACCTGGCCGGCCTGCCGGCGCTGATCGACTGGATCTTCCCGGCCGGGGCCCTGTGGGCGGTGTGGGTCAAGGGCCGCAAGGAGCTGAACGAGAACCACGTCCGGGAGGCGGCGCTCGACGCCGGGCTCGTCGACGTGAAGGTCGCCCGTTTCTCCGACACCCACAGTGCGCTGAAACTCGTCGTGCCCAAGGCGAGGAGGGCGACCCGGTGAAGCCCGGCCGGCATCCCCGCTTCAACCGTCGCAGCCAACCCGTACGATGGCGGCGGGATGACCGTCGCGCCGCTGCCCTTCGACAAGCCGTCCTCCTTGCTGGACGGGCTGAACCCCGTCCAGCGGGAGGCCGTGACCCACCCGGGCGGGCCGATCCTCGTCGTGGCCGGCGCCGGGTCGGGCAAGACGAGGGTGCTGACCCACCGGGTGGCCCACCTGGTCAGGGACCTCGAGATCTCGCCCTTCGCCATCCTGGCCATCACCTTCACCAACAAGGCCGCCGACGAGATGAAGGAGCGGGTCGGGCATCTCGTCGGGCCGGTGGCCCAGAAGATGTGGGTGTCGACGTTCCACTCCGCCTGCGCCCGGATCCTCCGCCGGGAGGCGGCCCACCTGGGCCTGCGGTCGACGTTCTCGATCTACGACCAGGCCGACGCCGTCCGCCTGACCGGCTACATCCTGCGCGACCTCGACCTCGATCCGAAGCGGCTGCCGCCCCGACAGGTCCACGCCGCCATCTCGGCGGCCAAGAACGATCTGATCGGGCCGACGGAGATGCTCGAGCAGGCCCTGACGCCCTACGACAAGAAGGTGGCCGAGGTCTTCGCCGAGTATCAGAAGCGCCTCACCGACGCCTCCGCCCTCGACTTCGACGATCTACTGACGTCGGCCGTCACCCTGTTCCGGCGTTACCCCGACGTCGCCTCGGCCTGGCGCTCCCGCTTCGCCCACGTGCTCGTCGACGAGTTCCAGGACACCAACCTCGCCCAGTGGGAGCTCGTCCGCACGCTGGCCGAGGAGCACCGCAACATCATGGTGGTGGGCGACGCCGACCAGGCCATCTACCGCTTCCGGGGCGCCGACTACCGCAACCTGCTGCGCTTCGAGGAGGCCTTCCCCGACGCCACCGTCATCGTGCTGGAGCAGAACTACCGCTCCACGCAGACGATCCTCGACGCCGCCAACGCCGTCATCGCCAACAACGCCGGCCGGCGGCCCAAGCACCTGTGGACCGACTCCGTCGGCGGCGAGCTCATCTGCCGCTACCTGGGGGAGGACGAGCGCGACGAGGCGCTGTACCTGACCCGGGAGATCCACCGGCTGGTGGAGGAGTGCCCCTACCGCTACGGCGACCTGGCGGTGTTCTACCGGACCAACGCCCAGAGCCGGGTGCTGGAGGAGGTGTTCGTCCGCAGCGGCATCCCCTACCGGGTCGTGGGCGGCGTGAAGTTCTACGACCGTAAGGAGGTGAAGGACGTCCTCGCCTACCTCCGGGCGCTGGCCAACCCCGACGACGAGGTGAGCCTCAAGCGGATCGTCAACGTTCCCAAGCGGGGGGTCGGCGACACCTCGGTGGCCAAGGTCGAGTCCTACGCCGCCGAGCGCAACCTGACCTTCGGCGGCGCCCTGGCCCGGGCGATGGACGCCGGCGTCAGCGGCAAGGCCCTCGGTGGCATCCGGGCGCTGCTCGACGTGCTGGAGGAGTTGGCCGACGAGTCGGAGCACGGCGTGGCGGCCGCCGTCGAGGCGGTCCTGGAGCGGACGGGCTACCTGGCCGAGCTGGAGGCCGAGCGCTCCATCGAGGCCGCGGGACGGATCGAGAACCTCCGGGAGCTGGTGGGGGTCGCCCGGGAGTTCGACGAGGCGCTGGAGCGGGGCGACGTGGTGGGGGCGGCGGCCAACTCGGTGGCGGCGGCCCTCGGGGCCGACGACGACGCCGGCGCCGGCCCGGGTGAGGGCGGCGACGGAGACGACGCCGCGCCGCTGGTCGTGCCCGTCGGCATCCCCCGGATCCAGGCCTTCCTGGAGGCGCTGTCGCTGGTCACCGACATGGACGACTACGACGCCGACCAGAGTGCCGTCACGCTGATGACGCTGCACTCGGCCAAGGGCCTGGAGTTTCCGGTGGTGTTCATGACGGGGTTGGAGGAGAACGTCTTCCCCCACGTCCGGTCCCTGGGCGACCCGGAGCAGCTCGACGAGGAACGCCGCCTCTGCTACGTGGGCATCACCCGGGCCCGCGAGCGGCTCTACCTCTGCCACGCCTGGTGTCGCAACCTGTTCGGCTCCACCCAGTACAACCCCGCCAGCCGGTTCCTGGCCGAGATCCCCGAGCAGCTGGTTCGGCTCACCGGGCGGACGGCGCCCGGCCGGGGGTCGATCCGGGAGCGCCAGCTGGGGACGGGCGTGGTCGGCGCCGCCGCCCCCCGGGGCCCCGGGGGCGGCCCGGTGTCCGGTGCCGCCGGCGCCGAGAAGCTGGGCCTCAAGGTCGGCGACGACGTCGCCCATGCGAAGTTCGGCGAGGGTGTGATCATCGGGATCGAGGGCGAGGGCGACAAGGCCGAGGCCCTCGTCCGCTTCCGCGACGCCGGCGAGAAGCGCCTGCTCCTCTCCTGGGCACCGCTCAAGCGTCTGTAGCCGCTCCGCTCCCGCCCCGCACCCCAGCCTCCGAATCCACCCACCCGAAACCGGCCGCCCGGCCCCCGAGCCCGCGAGCCCCGAGCCCGCGAGCCCGCGAGCCCCCAGGCCCGCGAGC
>JAICYE010000485.1 GCA_025934385.1 Acidimicrobiia bacterium
CCACCTGAAGGACGTGGTGAAGCAGGGCATGGCCGAGCGCTTCGCCGAGCTGCGCCGGATGGGGATCCGCACGGTGATGATCACCGGCGACAACCCGTTGACGGCCAAGGCCATCGCCGAGGAGGCCGGGGTCGACGACTTCCTGGCCGAGGCCACGCCGGAAGACAAGATGGCGCTGATCAAGAGGGAGCAGGCCGGCGGCTTCCTCGTGGCCATGACCGGCGACGGCACCAACGACGCCCCCGCCCTGGCCCAGGCCGACGTGGGCGTGGCCATGAACACCGGCACGCAGGCGGCCAAGGAAGCCGGGAACATGGTCGACCTCGACTCCAACCCGACGAAGCTCATCGAGATCGTCGAGATCGGCAAGCAGCTCCTGATCACCCGGGGATCGCTGACGACGTTCTCCATCGCCAACGACGTGGCCAAGTACTTCGCCATCATCCCGGCCATGTTCCAGGGCGTGTTCCCGCCGCTGCGGACGCTCAACGTCATGCGGCTCGACAACGCCCACTCCGCCATCCTCGCGGCGGTCATCTTCAACGCCCTCATCATCGTGGCGCTGATCCCCCTGGCGTTGAAGGGAGTCAAGTTCCGGGCCATGGGGGCGGCGGCGGTGCTGCGGCGGAACCTGTTCATCTACGGCGTCGGCGGCGTGGTGGCCCCGTTCATCGGCATCAAGGCCATCGACGTCGTGATCTCGGCCCTGGGGGTGCACTGATCATGCTGCGACGACAGCTGGTGGCCGGCCTGGCCATGACCGCCGTCCTCATCGTGCTCACCGGCGTCCTCTACCCGCTGGCCGTCACCGGGGCGAGCCAGGTCCTGTTCTCCCACCGGGCCGACGGCTCCTTGGTGACGGAGGACGGGAAGGTCGTCGGGTCGGCCCTGCTCGGCCAGAACTTCGCCGGCACGAAGTACTTCTGGCCCCGCCCGTCCGCCGCCGGGAACGACGGCTACGACGGCCTGGCCTCGGGCGGGACGAACCTCGGCCCGTCGAACCCGAAGCTCCTCGACGCCGTGCAGGCGCGGATCGCCGCCTACCGGCAGGAGAACTTCCTCACCGACGACGAGTTCGTGCCCGTCGACGCCGTGACCTCGTCGGCCTCGGGCCTCGACCCCGACATCTCGGTGGCCAACGCCCGGTTCCAGGCCCGCCGCGTCGCCCGGGCCCGGGGGGTTCCCGTCGATCCCGTGCTGCGGCTCGTGGCCGCCCACACCCGCACCCGGCCGTGGGGCTTCCTCGGGGAGGACACGGTGAACGTCCTCGACCTCAACCTGGCCCTCGACCGCCCGGGGGCGTCGTGATCGGGCCGTGAGCCGGGGAACGCTGCGGATCTACCTCGGCGCCGCCCCCGGGGTGGGCAAGACCTACGCCATGCTGGGCGAGGGCCGCCGGCGGGCGGGCCGCGGCACCGACGTCGTCGTCGGGTTCGTCGAGACCCACGGCCGGGCGAGGACCGCCGAGATGCTCGAGGCGCTGGAGGTCATGCCCCGCCGGCGGATCGGCTATCGGGGCACGGCCTTCGAGGAGATGGACGTCGACGCCGTCCTGGCCCGGGCGCCGGAGGTGGCGCTGATCGACGAGCTGGCCCACACCAACGTCCCGGGGTCACGCCACGCCAAGCGGTGGGAGGACGTCGAGAAACTGCTCGAGGCCGGGATCCACGTGGTCTCCACGGTCAACATCCAGCACCTCGAATCGCTGAACGACGTCGTGGAGCGCATCACCGGGATCGTCCAGCGGGAGACGATTCCCGACGGGATCGTCCGCCGGGCCGACCAGATCGAACTCGTCGACATGGCTCCCGAGGCACTGCGCCGCCGGATGGCCCACGGCAACATCTACACCCCGGAGAAGGTCGACGCCGCGCTGGCCAACTACTTCCGGGTCGGCAACCTGGCCGCCCTGCGGGAGCTGGCCCTCCTGTGGGTCGCCGACCAGGTCGACGTGGCGCTGGAGGAGTACCGCGAGCGCCACGGGATCAAGGAGCCGTGGGAGACCCGGGAGCGCATCGTCGTGGCCCTCACCGGCGTGCCGGGCACCGAGACGTTGATCCGCCGGGCCGGGCGCATCGCCCAACGGGCCCACGGCGAGCTCGTCGGCGTACACGTCAGCAGCGACGAAGGGCTGGCCACCCCGTCGTCGTCGGGGATGCTCGAGCAGCAGCGCCGGCTGCTGGTCGAGATGGGCGGGACGTACCACGAGGTGGCCGGCGCCGATACCGCCGCCGCCCTCACCGACTTCGCCCGGGCCGAGAACGCCACCCAGCTCGTGCTCGGCGCCAGCCGACGCTCCCGGCTGCAGGAGCTCTTCCACGGCTCGGTGGTCAACCGCGTCATGCGCCTCTCCGGCCCGATCGACCTCCATGTGATCGCCCACGACCCGACGACCGACGGGGGGCGCAAACGCCGGAGCCGGCCGGCCCGGTGGCGGCCGTC
>JAICYE010000390.1 GCA_025934385.1 Acidimicrobiia bacterium
AGTGGGGCGCCGACGAGTCGATCCGTAAGAACAACCAGAAGTACGCCCCGATCACCAAGCTGTTCGTGCACCACACGGTGACGTCGCCGGACGGGCCCGACCCCGACCCGGCCGGCACCGTGCGGGCGATCTACGCCTACCACGTGCAGGGCAACGGCTGGGACGACATCGGCTACAACTTCCTCATCGACGCCCAGGGCCGGATCTACGAGGGCCGCTGGGCCCGCAACTACGCCCCGGGCGAGACGCCCACCGGCGAGGACCTCAACGAGAACGGCGTGGTCGGCGCCCACGTCCTCAACCACAACGTCGGCTCGGCCGGCATCGCCATGCTCGGCGACTTCGACAACTACGAACCGACGCCGCCGGCCCAGGCCGCACTCGTCAAGCTGCTGGCCTGGAAGGCCGACCGGCACGGCATCGACGTGATGGGCAGCGATCCGTTCACCACCACCGAGGGCGCCGTCGAGTACTTCCCCAACCTGGCCGGCCACCGCGACGCCGGCCAGACCGAGTGCCCCGGCAGCCTGCTCTACGGGGTGCTGCCCGGGATCCGGCAGAAGGTGGCGGCCCAGGTGACCGCCGTCCACGGCCCGACCACCGGCTACTGGACGGCCACCGCCGACGGCCGGGTGCTCCCCTTCGGGTCGGTGCAGTCGCTGGGATCGATGGGCGGGAAGTTCCTGGCCGGCGCCATCGTCGGGATGGCGGGGAGCCCAGCGGGCGCCGGGTACTGGCTGCTCGGCTCCGACGGCGGCATCTTCACCTTCGGCGACGCCAGGTTCTACGGGTCCACCGGCGGCCTCGAGCTCAACAAGCCGGTGGTGCGGATGGCCCCCACGCCGAGCGGTCACGGCTACTGGCTGGTCGCCTCGGACGGCGGGATCTTCTCCTTCGGTGACGCCAGGTTCTACGGCTCGACGGGGTCACTCAAGCTCAACAAGCCGGTGGTCGGCATGGCCCCGACACCGACGGGGAAGGGCTACTGGCTGGTGGCCTCCGACGGCGGCATCTTCTCCTACGGCGACGCCGGCTTCGCCGGCTCGACCGGGTCGCTCAAGCTCAACCAGCCCATCGTGTCGATGGCGCCGAACCCGGTCGGGGGTGGCTACTGGCTGGTGGCGCAGGACGGCGGGCTCTTCGCCTTCGGCGGCGTCCCGTACCTCGGGAGCGTGGCGGCGGAGAAGCCCGACAACTACGCCGGGGCCGTGCAGATGCGGGCCACGGTGACCGGGCGGGGCTACTACATCGCCGACGCCGACGGCGGCATCGCGCCATTCGGCGACGCCACCTTCCTCGGCGCCGACACCTCGCAGCGAGCGCCGAAGGCCGCCGTCGACCTGGTGCTCGGGCCGTGACCGGGCGCCTCCGGATCCGGGGTCGCCGGCTGGCGACGGTCGTGGCCGCGCCCCTGCTCGCCCTGTCGTCCCTCGCCGTGGTGGCCGCGGCCGACCCCGAGCCCGCCGCCGCCTTCCCCGGCCCCACCGTCGACCTCGTCGGCCACGGCTTCGGCCACGGCCGGGGCATGGGCCAGTACGGGGCGCTGGGCTACGCCCTCAAGGGCTGGACGTACCAGCAGATCCTCGACCACTACTACGGCGGCACGAGGATGGGAACCGTCCCCGACAACGACATCACCGTGCAGCTGACGAAGTTCGACGAGCTCGACGTCATCGTCGCCCAGGAGCAGGGCCACCTCCACGCCAGCTGGACCGGCGGCGCCGCCCCGGGTGGGTTCTCGGCGCTGCTGGCCCGCAAGACCGGCGACAACCGCTACAGCCTCTTCGTCGGCACCGACTGCTCCGGCGGTCCGGGCGGCTGGCAGCCGCTGGCGTCGGCCCAGAACGTGGCCGGGCCGGTCACCTTCAGCCCCGACGACCCCAAGACCGAGGACCGCACCGAGATGCTCCAGGTCTGCGAGCTCGGCGGCACCCGCCGCTGGCTGCGGGGCCAGGTGCTGGCGCTGCAGGGCACCGACTCCGGCGGCAACACCACCTCCCGGGCCGTCAACAAGGTCGACCTCGAGGGGTACGTGAAGGGCGTCGTCCCCCGGGAGTCCCCGTCGAGCTGGGGGACGCTGTCCGGCGGGCTCGGCGAGCAGGCCCTCCGGGCCCAGGCGGTGGCCGCCCGCTCCTACGCCCTGGCCGAGCACCGCTCCGACTGGGCCCAGACCTGCGACACCCAGAGCTGCCAGGTCTACGGCGGACGGGCCCAGCAGGACGGCGGCGGGTTCACCGACCTCGAGGTCGCCACCTCCAGCCGGGCGGTCGACGACACCCGGGGTCAGGTCCGGGTCTTCACCTCGGACGGGTCGGTGGCCCGCACCGAGTTCTCGTCGTCGACCGGGGGCTACACCGCCGGCGGCGTCTTCCCCGCCGTCCCCGACGAGGGCGACGCCGTCGACCTCAACCCGTCGGCCAACTGGAGCGCCCAGATCCCCGTCGACGTCCTCCAGGGTGCCCACCCCGAGATCGGGACGCTGCTGTCGGTCGACGTCACCAAGCGCAACGGGCTGGGCGACATGGGCGGCCGGGTGGTGGAGGTCGTCCTGCGGGGGACCAGGGGCCGCGCCACCCTGTCGGGCAACGACCTGCGGGGGCTGTGGGCCTACTCGTCGTCGAGCCGGCCCCAGGGGCTGCGCTCCGACTGGTTCCGGGTGGTCAACAACCCGAGCGGGGGCCTGTCGGGCTACTGGGTGGTGGCCCCCGACGGCGGCATCTTCTCCTTCGGCGACGCCCGGTTCTACGGCTCGACCGGCGACCTCCGGCTCAACTCCCCCGTCCTCGGCCTGGCGGCGACGCCGACCGGCCAGGGCTACTGGCTCGTGGCCTCCGACGGCGGCATCTTCAACTACGGCGACGCCCGGTTCTTCGGCTCCACCGGGTCGCTCCGGCTCAACAAGCCCATCGTGGGGATGGCGGCCACGGTGCCGGCCGGCCACGGCTACTGGCTGGTGGCGTCGGACGGCGGCATCTTCTCCTTCGGCGACGCCGACTTCTTCGGCTCCACCGGATCGCTCAAGCTCAACAAGCCGGTGGTGGGCATGGCGCCGACACCGTCGGGTCACGGCTACTGGCTGGTGGCCTCCGACGGAGGCATCTTCTCCTTCGGTGACGCCCGGTTCCACGGGTCGACCGGTTCCCTGAGACTGAACAAGCCG
>JAICYE010000259.1 GCA_025934385.1 Acidimicrobiia bacterium
CCTCGGCTTCGATGATCGTCGCTGCCCGCCGGCGGGACTCTTCGTCGTCGACCGCCCCCTCGGCCACCGCCTCGGCGTAGCCCCGGATCGACGTCAGCGGCGTCCGCAGGTCGTGGGAGATGCTCATGAGGAAGGCGCGTTCCAGGACCCGGTGGCGCCCGAGCTCGCCGGCCATGGTGTCGATGGCCGCGCCCACCGCGGCCAGCTCGTCGTCGACGTCGGTGGCCGGCAGGCCCACCCGGGCATCGAGGTCGCCCGCGGCGATGGCCCGGGCGGTGCGCTCCATGGCCTGGAGCGGGCGGGTCAGCCGCCGGACGAGCCACAGCGAGACCGCCACCCCGACCAGGGCGGCCACCAGGGCGGCCACGAACAGGATCCCGCCGAGCCGGCCGAGGGCGAAGAAGCCGATGCGGCGGGTGGCGATCAGCACCAGCGTCCCCTCGGGCTGGGACGTCAGCGGCTGGGCCACCCAGACGATCGCGCCGCGGCTGCCGGAGAGGACCTTCCCGCCGGCCAGGGCGACGGGGTCGAGATCGGCTCTCGTCACGCCGGCGGGCAGGGCGGTCAGCGACGCGGCGGCGCCCGCCCGGTTGCGGAGCCGGTCGAGGAGGCGGCCGCCGAGGCCCGGAGCGGTGACCGTCTGTCCCGGCTGGGCCAGGGTGCCGTTGGCCAGCACGGCGGTCACGCCGACCTGGTTGGCCAGCAGCTGGTTCTTCAACCGGGCCACCGTGAGCCGGGGCCGGACGCCGTCGCGGTCGTCCTCGTAGAGGATGTTGAGGCCGCGCTTGAGCTCGGAGATGGCCGTCGACTTCGTGGCCGGGCGGGCGGCGACGACGGTGATCAGTCCCGCCAGCAGCACCGACCCGACGGACAGCCCACGAGGGCCAGGACGAGCCGCTGGCGGAGCGAGCGGCGCCCGAGTCGCGGCCCGGCCATCAGGGCGGGTCCAGCCGGTAGCCGACGCCCCGCACGGTCGTGATCGCCACCGCCCCGCCCAGCTTCTTGCGGACCTGGGCGACGTGGACATCGACCGTGCGGGCATCGCCGAACCAGCCGTAGCCCCAGACGCCGTCGAGGATCTGCTGGCGGGACAGGGCCCGGCCCCGGTGCTCGGCCAGGTAGCGGAGGAGCTCGAACTCCTTGCCCGTCATCTCGACGACTTCGCTGTTCGCCCGGACCTCCCGCCGGCCGAGGTCGATGACGGCGCCCCCGACCTCGATGACCTCCGGCGCCGGCGCCTGTGACTCCGCCCGCCGCAGGATCGCCTTGACCCGGGCCACAAGCTCCCGGGGCGAGAACGGCTTCGTGAGGTAGTCGTCGGCGCCGAGCTCGAGGCCGAGGATCCGGTCGATCTCGCCGTCCCGGGCGGTGAGGAAGATCACCGGCACACTGCTCATTCCCGGGATGGCGTCAGCCCGCAGCCGCTTGCACACCTCGAGCCCGTCGATGCCCGGCAGCCCGACGTCGAGGACGACGAGCCGGGGCCGTTCCCGCTTCGCCGCCGCCAGCCCGTCCTCCCCGGTGCCGGCCTTGAGCACCCGGAAGCCCTCCTTGCGGAGGTAGAGCTCGACGAGGTCGGCGATGTTGGCCTCGTCGTCGACGACCAGGATCGTGCCGCCGCCGGCCCCGGGTTGGCTCACGGGCCGAATCTTGTCACCAGTGGCCGCGGTGGACGACGGCATCCTCCGGCCGCCGGCCCCGGCGCAGCGAGGGCGACGGCTCGTCGGGGGCCGGCCAGCCGAGCGCCACCGCCCCGATCGGGTGGAACTCCTCGGGGATCCCGAACGCCGCCCGCAGCGCCGGGAGGCCCTCGAAGATCCCGAAGAAGAGGGCGCCGAGGCCCTCGTCGACGGCGGTCAGCAGCATGGCCATGGCGGCCATGCCGCAGTCGATGTCCCAGTAGGGGACGGGCCAGCGGGCCTCACTCCGGTCGACCCAGCCCTTGTCGGGTTCGGCGTAGCGGTCGAGGTAGGCATCCCTGGAGGCGCAGGGGACGATGATCACCGGCGCCCGGAACAGCCCGGGCCAGCGAAACCCGGCCCGCCGCTCGGCCGGGAACGTGCAGTCCCAGAACCGGCCGACCTGCTCCGGGCCCTCGAGCACCAGGAAGGCCGAGCCCTGGGTGTGTCCGGCCGACGGCGCCCGGCGGGCGTGGTCGAGGATCCGCTCCAGGGCCCCGGGGGGGACCGGCCGGTCCTCGAAGTTGCGGACCATCCGCCGCCGGCGGATCGCCTCGCCGAGTTCCAACGGTCAGCCCTTCGGCAATCCGAGCACTCTCTCGCCGATGACGTTGTGGAGGATCTCGTCGCTCCCTCCGGCCACCCGCATGCCGGGCACGGTGAGCACGAACTGGGACCAGGCGTACGTCCCCCACTCGCCGGTGTCGGCCACCAGCTGTGGCCCGAGCAGCGAGGTCAGCACGCTCGACATCCGCTGCATGTTGTTGGTCAGGGCCAGCTTCAGCGTCGACAGCTCCGGCCCGGGCAGCTGGCCGGCCCGCATCTTGGCCATGGCCCGCAGGCTGGTGTAGCGGTTGACGGAGTGCCGGATGAGGACGTCGGCCAGTTGCTGGCGCACCACCGGATCGGAGGCCAGGCCCCTGTGCCGGGCCAGCGCCCGTAGGCGGCCGGAGAGATCCATCCCGCTGCCCACGCCGCCGCCGCCGATGGCCATCCGCTCGTTCATCAGTGTGGTCAGCGCCACCGTCCAGCCCTCGTCGACGTCGCCGAGGCGCATCTCGTCGGGCACCCGCACGTCGGTGTAGAACACCTCGTTGAACGAGGCGCCGCCGGTCATCTGACGCAGCGGCCGCACCTCGACGCCGGGCGCCCTCATGTCGACCAGGAACATCGTCAGCCCGCGGTGGCGGCTATCGGGGTAGGCGGCCGTCCGGGTGATGATCTCGCCGATGTCGGAGTACTGGGCCCCCGACGTCCACACCTTCTGGCCGCCCAGGATCCACTCGTCGCCGTCGCGGACCGCCTTCGTCTGGATGCCGGCCAGGTCGGAGCCGGCCGCCGGCTCCGAGAACAGCTGGCAGGCCACGACGTCGCCCCGGTACAGCGGCGTGAGGTACTTCCGGCGGACGGGTTCGATGGCGTGGGCCAGGATCGTCGGCGCCACCATGCCGAGGCCGATCCCGAACGGCCCGATGCCGGGGACGTCGTAGTCGTTCTCCAGGCTCTGCCAGATCCGCTCGTAGGCCCGGGGGAGGCCGCGGCCGCCGTACTCCTCGGGGCCGGTGATCCAGCCGAAGCCGGCGTCGAACACCTTGGCCCGCCACACCTTGGCCGCGGCGAGGATGGCGGCGTCCTCCTCCGGGGTCCGCTCGGCCAGGATGGCGACCTCGTCGCTGCCTTCGCCCCAGCGGGCGCTGGCCTTGACCTCGAGTTCGGCGTTGGCCTCCAGGAAGGCGGCCGCCTCGGCCCGGAAGTCCTCCGTGCTGATCATGGATCGATCGTACGCTCCGGTAACCGGGTCGGACGGAAGCGGCGGCTAGCGTCGGAGGCCGATGGACGCCTCCACCTGCCGGCTCTGCGGCGCGCCGCTGCCCGCCGCCGCCGATGGCGCCGCCGACGGCGCCCGCTGCCTCAACTGCGGTCTCTACGCCGCCGGCGATCTCGGCGGGCGCGGCTACGGCCGGGTCGCCGCCGGGCTGGCCGGCGTCTACGTCATCACCGCGCTCCTGGTGCTGCTGGTCCGCGGCTGAGATGGCGGAGGCGGACGGGGCGGCGGTCACGGTCGACGGGCTGAAGAAGGCCTACGGCGCCAACCTGGCGGTGGACGGGCTGTCGTTCACCGTCGAGGCCGGCGAGGTGTTCGGGCTGCTCGGTCCCAACGGCGCCGGCAAGACCTCGACCGTCGAGATTCTGGAGGGCTACCGGGCTCCCGACGCCGGCAGGGCCAGGGTGCTCGGGCTCGACCCCATCGGCGACCATTCCGCCCTCACGCCCCGGATCGGCGTGATGCTCCAGGAGGGCGGACTCTACCCCGGGATCCGGCCGCTGGAGGCGCTGCGGCTGTTCGCCGCCTACTACGCCGACCACGAGAGCCCCGAGACGCTCCTCGACCTCGTCGGGCTCCGGCCGGTGGCCGGCACGCTGGTCCGGCGTCTGTCGGGCGGGCAGAAGCAGCGGCTGTCGCTGGCCCTGGCGCTGGTGGGGAAGCCCCAGGTCGTGTTCCTCGACGAGCCCACCGCCGGGATGGACCCCCACGCCCGGCTCACCACCTGGGAGGTCGTCGTCGGGCTGAAGGAGCGGGGGGCCACCGTCCTCCTCACCACCCACGCCATGGACGAGGCCGAGCGGCTCTGCGACCGGGTGGCCATCATCGACGGGGGCCATCTCGTGGCGCTGGGCTCGCCGGGCGACCTGACCCGCTCGGCCGGCGGCGGCGAGACCCGCTTCAGCGCCGATCCCGGCCTCGACACCGCCGACCTGGCCGCCACGCTGCTGCTGGCGCCGGCGGCGGTGATCGAGAGCAGGCCGGGGGAGTACGTCGTCCATGCCGCCCCGAGCCCCGAGC
>JAICYE010000474.1 GCA_025934385.1 Acidimicrobiia bacterium
CCGGCGCCCGGTGGATGGCCGCCAGCGCCGGCAACGCCCGCCGCAGCAGCGCCAGCGCCACCAGGGCCCGCTCCTCGTCACGCTTCGGGACGCGGGGGGCGAGCTCGGCCCAGATGCGGGCCCGGCCGGCCGGGTCGGCCCGCGCCCCGGGGCCGGCCCAGCCCCGGAACTGGTCGACGAGGAACCCGAAGCCCTCCAGCGTCGCCCGCGGGGGCAGGACGACGTTGGACGGCCGCAGGACGGCAGCCCTGGGGGTGCCGGTCACGACAAGCTCGAGGTCGAGCTCTCCGACCCACTGTTCCCGGCGCGACTCGTCGACCCAGGCGGGGTCGGCCCGCCCGTCCACCAAGGGCACCGGCAGGCCGGCCAGGGTGAGGCGGCCGGTGACGCCGGGGCCGAGGGAGAAGGCCAGCGGGGTGGCCTCGTCGATCCGCAGCGCCGCGCCGGCCCCCACCGGCACCGGCCGGCCGCCGAGAAGGAGCAGATGGCCGTCGGGGGTCACGACAGGCGCATCTGGCCCAGGGTGAAGTCCTGGCGGCGGAGCTCGGCCAGCATGCGGTCGAGGAGGGCGGTCGAGCGGGCGAACTCGCCGGTGGCACCCCGGAGCCGGCCGATGACCGCCTCCAGCACCTCGAGGTGGGCCGGGTCGGAGCGGGTGAACCGCAGCCGGGGCACGACCTGGGCGGCCAGCGCCCAGTCGAGCGCCTCCTCGGGGGCGTGGCCGGCGGCGGCGCCGAGGCTGGCCCACCGCAGGAGCCGCTGGGCCACCCGGTAGCCGAGACCCTGGCCGGCGTCGTCGAGGCTGCCGTCGAGGTCGACGAGGAGCTTGGGGATCCAGGCCGGCACCGACGCCGCCTCGGGCACCGTCTCGAGGAAGGCCCGCAGGTCGTGGGCCTCGACCACCAGGTAGGCGGCCCGGTCGAGGATCTTGGCCGAGATCGGCAGCGTGGTCTCGTCGAGGTTGACCGTGCCGATGATCGCGAGGTTCGGGGGGTAGCTCACCTCGGGCGGGAAGCCGACCTCGGTGCTCCCGGTGTGGAAGCTGACGCGTCCGCCGGGGACTTCCATCTTCGACAGCAGCTCGGCGAGGTAGTGCTCGGGCCGGGCCAGGTTCATCTCGTCGAGGCAGAGGTGGAAGGCCCGGGCGGGACGCTGCTCGGCGGCGGCGGCTTCGGCCTCGATGGAGGCGGCCCGGACGAACTCCGACGCCGCCGTCGACGAGAACCGGGAGCCGGGGACCGGCGGGAGGTAGCCGAGAAGGTCCTCGTTGGCGTGCCAGTCCGGGCGGACGGCCACCAGGCAGCTGACCGCCCCGAGCTCGTCGGCGGCCTCGAGGGCGAGGCGGGTCTTGCCGGTGCCCGACGGGCCGGCGAGGACGACGAGGCGGCTCTCCTGCACGGCCAGTTCGTACTGGGCCACGAGGGTGGCCGAGTAGAAGCCGCCCCGGGCCCGGAGCCGCTGCTGGAGCGTGGGGCGGGTCTCTTCGGCCACGACCGCCGGTTCGGTGGCGGCGGCGGCCTCGGTCAGGCCGTTCTGGCCCGGCTCGCGGCGCCGGGGCCGCCGACCGCCGGCGGCCGCCGCAGGGGTCGCGGCCGGCGCTTCGGGACGGGGGGCTCCCGGCACCCGCCCCCGCTGATCGGCCAGCATCACCTCGAGGGCGGCCAGATCCCGCTGGACGTTCGGATCGGCGTCCGCCAGCGGGGCGAGGGCGTCGCGGACCTCGACGAGGAGCCCTTCGAGCCCGGCGGTGTCGAGCGTGCGCAGCGCCAGCGAACCCCGGGGACTCGACCAGCGGCGGTAGACGGCCGACCACGGCACGACGCCCTTCGGCAGGAGGACGGCGGCGTCGCGATCGCCGTTCAGCACCCAGCCCCGCCGGGCCGGCGCCAGCGTCAGCACCCGCCACAGGCCGACGACTTCGTTCCCGCTCTCGGTCGGGGCCCACAGCACGGCCACGTCGCCGGCCTCCGGCGGCGCCTCGTCGACAACCGGCTGGTACTCGTCGACGAACGGCTCCGTGAGCTCGACCCGCGGCTGATCGGCCAAGGCGCCGAGCCAGGAGCAGCGGCGGATGCCCTTCTCGCAGAAGTCCAGCTTGAAGCGCTCGCTCGAGGCGCACTGCCGGTTGCCGGCCGGGGCGGCGCAGATCCGGCCGTCGAAGAAGCGGTTGTGAGCATTGACCCGGATGACGTAGGCGGCCACCGGCTTGATGACCGCCGGCCGCTCCAGCCGCTCGGCCACCGCGTCCTGCGTCTTGAGGCCGTTGCCGGTGATGCACAGCACCACCTCGTCCTCGCGGCCGATGCGGCCCTGCTCGATCAGCTTCCGCGTCACCGCCACGGTGACGCCGCCGGCCGTCTCCGCGAAGACGCCCTCCGTCCGCGCCAGCAGCAGCATCCCCTCGGCGATCTCCGTGTCGCTGGCGTCGTCGGCCCAGCCGCCGCTGTCGCGGATCACCCGCATGGCGAAGTAACCGTCGGCCGGATCGCCGATGGCCAGCGACTTGGCGATGGTGTTCGGCCGGCGAACCG
>JAICYE010000562.1 GCA_025934385.1 Acidimicrobiia bacterium
GATGTGGGCCGAGGCCATGGGCTGCGTCGGCATGCGGGTGGAGCACCCCGACGACGTGGTCGCCGCCGTCGACAAGGCCAACTCGATCGACGACCGCCCGGTGGTCATCGACTTCCGGGTCGACTGGCGGGAGAAGGTGTACCCGATGGTGGCCGCGGGCACGTCGAACGACAACGTCATCCTCGGCCCCGAGATGGGCGAGGGGGGGCACTGATGGCCGAGCCCGGCAAGCCGCGACATCACATCCTCTCGGTGCTGGTCGAGAACAAGGCCGGCGTGCTGGCCCGGGTCTCGTCGCTGTTCGCCCGGCGGGGGTTCAACATCTACTCCCTGGCCGTGGCCCCCACCGACGACGACCGGTTCAGCCGCATCACCATCGTGGTCGACGTGGAGTCCACGCCCCTCGAGCAGGTGACCAAGCAGCTGTTCAAGCTGGTCAACGTGGTCAAGATCAGCGAGCTGGACCCGGCCAGCGCGGTGGAGCGGGAGATGATGATGCTGACCGTGCGGGCCGAGGCCGGCACCCGGGGCCAGGTCATCGAGCTGGTCGGGGTGTTCCAGGGCCGCATCGTCGACGTCGGCCACGGCGAGCTGACCATCGAGCTGGCCGGCCCGCCGACCAAGCTCGACGACTTCGAGGACCTCATGCGGGCCTACGGCATCAACGCACTCCAGCGCACGGGTCGGGTGGCGCTGCCCAAGCTCGAACGGCAGGCCCAGGGTTTGCCAAGATCGGGCCTACGTTCTCTCGGAAAGGTGGGGTAGACCCGAAATGGCCAACATCTCCTATGAAGCAGACGCCGACCCCGCGCTCCTCGCCAGCCGGCGGGTCGCGGTCATCGGGTACGGCTCGCAGGGCCACGCCCACGCCCTCAACCTGAAGGACTCGGGGGTCGACGTGGTCGTCGGCCTCCGGGAGGGGTCGTCCTCCAGGGCCAAGGCCGAGGCGGCCGGGCTGCGGGTGACGTCCATCGCCGACGCCGCCTCCCAGGCCGACGTGGTCATGATCCTGCTGCCCGACACCGAGCAGAAGGCGGTCTACGAAGCCGACATCGAGCCCAACCTGGTCGACGGCGACGCCCTGCTCTTCGCCCACGGGTTCAACATCCGGTTCGGCCAGATCCGGCCCCCGGCGGGGATCGACGTGGGCATGGTCGCCCCCAAGGGCCCCGGCCACCTGGTCCGGCGCACCTTCGAGTCGGGTGGGGGGGTACCGGCGCTGATCGCCGTCTCCCAGGACGCCTCGGGGAAGGCTCGATCGCTGGCGCTGGCCTACGCCCACGCCATCGGGGCCACCCGGGCCGGTGTGCTGGAGACGACCTTCGAGGAGGAGACCGAGACCGACCTGTTCGGCGAGCAGGTCGTCCTGTGCGGGGGGATCACCGAGCTGGTGATGGCCGGGTACGAGACCCTGGTGGGCGCCGGCTACCAGCCCGAGTCGGCCTACTTCGAGTGCCTCCACGAGCTGAAGCTGATCGTCGACCTGATGTACGAGAACGGCATCTCGGGCATGCGCTTCTCCATCTCCGACACCGCCGAGTACGGCGACCTCACCCGCGGCCCCCGCATCGTCAACGCCGAGACCCGGGCCGAGATGAAGCGCATCCTGGAGGAGATCCAGGACGGCCGCTTCGCCGAGGAGTGGATCGCCGAGAACCGGGCCGGCCGGCCCCGCTACAAGGAGCTCAAGGCCAAGGGCCAGGACCACCCGATCGAGAAGGTGGGCGCCGACCTGCGGGCCATGATGCCCTGGATCTCCGCCGGCAAGGCCCGTCCCCAGGACGTGTCCGGGGGGTAAGTCCGAGGTATCAGGTCGCCCCCCTCCCGCCTCTCATGGGC
>JAICYE010000611.1 GCA_025934385.1 Acidimicrobiia bacterium
ACGGGTGGGGTCAGCCACCGTCGGCCTCCCCGAGGGTTTCCTCCTCGGCCGGCACGCCCTCGAGCGGCTCGGCCAGATCGGCGTAGGGGGCGAGCGCGGGGTCGGCACGCTTGCGGTCCCAGGCCCGGCGGAGGTCGGCGATGCCGAGGCCGTCGGGGTCGCACACCGCGCACTCGACGTAGGAGTTCGACGAGGCGGCGTCGCTCGGGTGGGCGGGGAAGACGCCGGCCTCGATCCCGGCCACGATGGTGCCGAGCACCGCCCCGACCTTGGCCAGCACCTCGTCGGTCAGCGGGTAGCCGATCCGTTTGAACTGGCCGGCCTTGGAGACGAACCAGTACTCGGCCGAGACCGGTGCGTCGGGGTCGGCGTGGTGGAGCCGGCCGGCAACGCCGTAGACGGCGAGCTGCAGCCGCCGGCCCCGGGGGGACGGGTCGTCCTCGGTGATGTCGGCGTACTTCTCCCGCTTGCCGGTCTTGTAGTCGACGATGTGGATGCGGCCGTCGTCGCCCCGGTCGACCCGGTCGGCCTTGCCCCGGAAGCGGACCTCCCGGCCGTCGGGCAGCAGGAGCGGGACGGCGTCGAGGTCGGACCACGAGAACCCGAAGGCCAGCTCGACGGCGACGGGCCGCAGCCCGTGGAGGGCCCGGTTCTCGTCGTCGGCGGCGAGGAAGCGGGTGAGGTCGGCGGCGAGGCGGGCCCGGTCCCGGGGCCAGAAGATCGGCCGGCCGGTGCGGCCGGTGTCGCGGTACTCGCGCCAGACCTCCTCGCCGATGGCGAGCAGGCGGGCCCGGTCGGCCGGCGGCCACGGCTGGGTGGGGGCGGGCCGGTCGGCCGGCGGGCGGGCGAGGACCTCGTCGAGGAAGCGTTCGAGGGCGGCGTGGACGAGCTCGCCCCAGTCGATGCGGGTGATCTCCAGCGCCGCCTCGGGGTTCTCGACCGGGGCCACGCGAAGGACCTCGGTGAGGAGGTAGTCGAGGGGGCAGCCGGCCCAGCGCTCCAGGCGGGTGGGCGACGTGACGGTCCCGACGGGGGACGGGACGGCCAGCCCGGTGAGGTTGCCGTCGAAGCGGGTGAAGCGGCCGCTGCGCCGTTCGGCCACCACCGCCGCGCCGGCGGCGAGGACGGGATCGGCCCGCCGGGCCGGGAGCCCGGTGGCCAGCAGGGCCCGGAGCCGGTGCTCCTGGCCGGTGGCGGGGACGGCGAGGCGGCGCAGCCCGGCGTCGAAGGAGGCGACGTGCTCGGTGCCGTCGAGGCGGCCGGCCAGCAGCTCCTCGGCGGTGACCGCCCGGCCGGCCATCGCCGATGCCAGCGAGAGGGCGAAGCGGGACGGGACCCGCTCGGCGCTCCGGCGGAGGTCCCCCCGGGGGAGGCCGAGGAGGTGGCGGCGGGCGCCGGCCAGGGCGGCGAGGAGCTGGCGGTGCTGGCGCTCGACGCCGCTGCGGCGCAGGGGGAGCTCGCCGCCGGCGGCCCGGCGCTCGTCGTCAGGGAGGAGCGAGTCGTCGCGGGGCCGGGAGGGGAACAGCCCCTCGGCCAGGCCGAGGACGACGACGAGGTCGAGGTCGAGGC
>JAICYE010000113.1 GCA_025934385.1 Acidimicrobiia bacterium
GACCGGATCTTGCGGGCCTGGGCCCGCACCCCCCGGCTGGCCCAGTCCCGGCTGCGGAGGTCGTCGAGCAGCGCTCCCTGCATCCGGCGCCGGGCGTAGTGGTCGAACGACACCCCCCGGTTCGGGTCGTAGGCCCGGGCGGCCTGCACGAGCCCGTACAGGGCGGCCGAGGTGAGCTCGTCGCGGGGGATGTGCCGGGGCACCCGGGCGATCATGTCGGCCACCACGTGGTGCACGAGGGGCAGGTGCGATCGCACCAGTTCGTCGGGATTCGGCGGCAGAGCCCGGTCGGCCAGATCGATGGGGGGGAGAGCCGTCTGCATGCCGAGCATGATCCGGTTCGGTTAAGGGCGGGTAAACCGGCCGGCAGGATGACCCGGAACGCCCACCATCGCTCGATGGGACTACGGGGGCATAGCCTGATCGTGATGGTCGCCCCGACAAAGTTCCCATCGTTCGCTCTCGGGAGCCTCACCTGCCTCCCCCAAGGCCCTCGATGTTGCGCCGCGGCGGCCGACCGCGGGGGCAGATGACGGCGCCGTCCCCGCCTCCGCCCCCGTCCGGCCTGCGGGCGGTGATCGTCGACGAGTGGGCGCTCTTCCGGCAGGGCGTGGCCAGCGTGCTGCGGGGCCTCGGGATCGAGGTCGTGGGCGAGGCGGCCGGTGCCAACGACGGGATGATGCGGCTGTGGTCGGCCCGCCCCGACCTCCTGGTGGCCGGCAGCCCGGCCCACTCCCGCCTGCCGGACCTGATCTCCGAGGCCAAGAAGGCCTACCCCGAGCTGCGGGTGCTGGCCCTGCTGCCGGTCAGCGAGGCAGGCAAGGCCCGGCCGGTGCTGTCGTCGGGCGCCGACGCCGTCCTCACCCGGCTGGCCTCCCCCGAGGAGCTCGAGGCGGCGGTGCGCAAGGTGGCGGCCGGCGAGCGGGTCGTGGCCGCCGCCGCCCTCACCGTCCTGGTGGGGACGGCCCAGAAGGCGGCGGACGGGCCGGGCGTCGCCCACCCGCTCACCGTCAAGGAGCGGGAGGTCCTCGACCTGCTGGCCAAGGGCCTGTCGAACCGGGAGATCGCCGGCACCCTGGTGGTGAGCACGGCCACGGTGAAGTCGCACCTGTCGAACATCTACGAGAAGCTCGGCGCCAGGAACCGCCAGGACGCCGTCGGCCGGGCCATCGAACAGGGGCTCCTGGGCTAGGGGCAGACCGGCGGGCAAAACGGCGCGTCACGCGCCCGTCCGCCTCAGATCACCGGCGAGCCGGACGATGTTCCCGAGAGAGGAGGGTCGGGCAATGGGCTTGCGAGAGGTTTCCGCCATTCTGTGGAAAGAGCGCCACCTGCTCGAGCTGCTGCTGTTCAAGCTCGACGAGGAGCAGCTCGTCCTGGCCGCCGGCCGCACCCGCTGGCTGGCCCGGGCCACCCGCGAGGTCGAGATGGTCCTCGACGAAATCCGCCAGACAGAGCTGGAGCGCGCCATCGAGGTCAGCCGGGTGGCGGTCGAGCTGCGGCTGCCCTCCGACGCCAGCCTGCGCCAGCTGGCCGAGGCCTCCCCGGCACCGTGGTCCGGCCTGCTCCTCGAGCACCGGGCGGCCTTCCTGACCCTCACCGACGAGATCACCACCCTCGTGCAGTCCAACCGGGAGCTGCTCGTCCGGGGGCAGGTGGCGGTCCGGGAGGTGCTCTCGTACCTGACCGACGGCCGGGTCGAGATCGGCGCCGGCGCCCACTACGGCGCCCGGCCGGTGACCCCGGAGACGGCCCGTCCGCTGCTGATCGACGAAGCGCTGTAGGGGCGGCCGAACGATGTCGGACTTCGACGGGCTGCAGATCGCGCTGTCGTCGCTCTACGCCCAGCAGAAGGCCCTCCAGGTCACCGGCCAGAACATCGCCAACGTCAACACCGACGGGTACTCCCGCCAGCGGGTGGAGATGTCGGCCAACGCCGGGCCGATCACCCCGGCCCGGGAATCCCGCTACACCGGCCCGGGAATGGGCGTCGCCACCGGCGACACCACCCGGATCACCGACCAGTTCCTGCAGCTCCGCAGCTACCAGGAGCACGGCGTCCAGGCCGGCCTGCAGCAGAGCCAGTCCATCCTGTCGGACGTCGAGCTGGCCTTCGACGAGCCGTCCGACAGCGGGTTGTCCAAGCTGATCTCGGGCTTCCTGGCCTCCTTCGACGACGTCGCCAACGCCCCTGACGACAACTCCGCCCGGGCCGCCCTCGTCCAGCAGGGCCAGACGCTGGTCGACGGCTTCAACCAGCTCGACTCGGCGCTCGCCACCCAGCGCAGCTCGGCGGTCGGCGAGCTCGGCTCCCAGATCGACGAGGTCAACACCGAGGCCTCCCAGGTGGCGGCGCTGAACCACTCGATCGCCTCGGCGGTGGCCAACGGCGACTCGCCCAACGCCCTCATGGACCAGCGGGACCAGCTGGTCTCCAAGCTGGCCGACGAGGTCGGCGTGACCGTCCGCCCCGGCGACGTGAACGGCACGATCGACGTCTTCGTCGGCGGCACCGCACTGGTGCGGGGAGCCAGCGCCAACCCGCTCGAGATGGACGTCGGCACCGATCCCGCCCAGACCGTCCACGTCACCTGGGCCAACGACGGCTACCCGGCCGGCGTGACCGGTTCCACCGGCGGGCTGCTGTCGGGCGTCAACGACGTCATCCCCCGCTACCGCACCGGGCTCCAGACGGTGGAACAGCAGCTGGCGGGGCAGATCAACGCCGTCCACTCCACCGGCTACGCCCTCGACGGCTCCACCGGCCGGGACTTCTTCACCACCGACTCCTCGGGTCGCGTCGAGGTCAACCCGGCCATCGTCGCCGACCCTTCGCTGGTGGCCGCCTCGGGCAGCGCCGGCGCCACCCGGGACGGCTCCGTGGCCCAGAAGATCGCCGATCTCGGTGGGGCCGCCGACGGTTACCAGCAACTGGTCACCGGGCTCGGCGTGGAGTCCGCCGGCGTCAACCGCAAGGTCGACGTGCAGGCCTCGGTGGTCCAGAACATCGACGGCGCCCAGCAGTCGGTCTCCGGGGTCAACCTCGACGAGGAGATGACGTCGATGCTGCAGTACCAGCATGGCTACGACGCCGCCGCCCGCTTCCTCACCGCCGTCGACCAGACGCTCGACACCCTCATCAACTCCACCGGCCTCGTCGGCCGGACCTGACCGAGACGGGACGCACCGCCATGTCCTCCGCCTTCCGCATCACCGAGCGCAGCCTGTCGACGTCGGCCCTGGCCGGCCTGCAGGCCAGCCTGTCCCAACTCCAGGACACCCAGGCCAAGCTGTCCTCCGGCAAGGCCATCAGCCGCCCGTCCGACTCGCCGAGCGGCACCATGAACGCCCTGCGGCTGCGGGCCGACATCGACCGCGCCGGCCAACTCGACCGCAACGCCTCGGACGGCCTGGCCCGGCTCGGCATGACCGACACCGCCCTCCAGGACGGCCTCTCCACGCTGCGCTCGGTGCGCAACGCCGTCGTCTCGGGCGGCAACGCCGCCATGTCGGCCACCGACCGGGAGGCCCTCGCCGAGCAGGTGGACGGGCTGCGCCAGAGCCTGCTGGCGACGGCCAACACGACCTACCTCAACCAGCCGATCTTCGCCGGGACGTCGTCGGTCAGCGCCGCCTACGACGCCAACGGCACCTACCAGGGCGACACCGGCACGATGAGCCGCACCATCGCCCCCGGCGTGTCCGTGGCGGTCAACACCACCGGCGTGGAGGCCTTCGGCCCGGCCGGCAACGACATCTTCAAAACTCTGTCGGACATCTCCAACGACCTGCGGACGAACCCGTCGAACCTGTCCAATGACCTCACCAACCTCGACGCGGGCTCCGTGCGGATGCAGAACGCCCTCTCCTCGGTCGGCTCCCGATACGATCAGATCAACACCATGCAGCAGCGCAACCAGGTCAGCCAGCTCGACTCCAAGAACCAGCTGTCCAACGTGGAGGACGTCGACGTCGCCGCCACCACCGTCGACCTGCAGATGCAGGAGGTGGCGTACCAGGCGGCCCTGGCCGCCACCGCAAAATCGATCCAGCCGTCCCTCCTCGACTTCCTGCGGTGATACCTCCAGCGCGATGAACATCTCCGACGACGTCCCCGAGCTCCACTTCGCCGGCGGGCTGCCGGGCTTCCCCGACGTCCGCCGGTTCGTCCTCGTCCGCCTCGGCGACGAGACGAGCCCGTTCTCGGTGCTCCGCAGCCTCGACGACTCCCCCGAGCACCCCGCCGCCGTCGAGTTCGTCGTCACCCATCCGGCGCTGTTCTTCCCCGACTACGCGCCCGAGATCGACGACGACACCGCCAACCGGCTGGAGCTGAAGTCGGCCGACGACGCGCTGCTGCTGGTGATCGTGACCGTGGCCGACCCGGTGGCCGCCTCCACGGCCAACCTGCTCGGTCCGATCGTCGTCAACCGCCACACCCGGGCGGCGGCCCAGGCCGTGCTCGGCAACTCCGGCTACGCCACCCGGGAAGCGCTCGTCCCGAGCCATTAGGTTTTCAGAGTTCCACGGAAGGAGCTCCTGTGCTCGTCCTCACCCGTCGGGCCAACCAGAGCATCATGATCGGGGCCGACGTGGTCGTCACCGTCCTCGAGGTGCGGGGCGACCAGGTCCGGATCGGCATCGACGCCCCCCGCTCGGTCGCCGTCCACCGCGAGGAGGTCTTCCGGGAGCTCGAGGCGGCCAACCGGGCGGCGGCGTCGCCGGCTTCGGGGGCGCTCGAAGACCTGGCGGCGCTGCGGCCACCTCCCCGGCGTTAGGCGCTTCCGCCGGTGGTGCCTCGGGGTGTCGGGTGACGCCCCCTAGGGCCGCGATGCCTCGAGGATCCGGTCCCAGGGCAGCCGGCCCTCCCGGATGAGGTGGAGGTCCTCGCCGGTGCCGTCGACCACGGTGGACGGCAGCCCGGTGCAGGGCCCGCCGTCGAGGACGACGGGGACGTCGTCCTCCTCGAACTCCTCGGCCAGCTCGCCGGCCGTCTCGAAGTCCGGTTCGCCCGAGGCGCCGAGGGTGGCCACGGCCAGCGGCCCGACGTCGCGGCAGAGCAGCTGGGGGACGGCGTGGTCCGGGAGGCGCAGGCCGACGGTCAGGTCGTCGTCGCCGAGGTCGGCCGCCACCTCCGTATCGCGGGGCAGCACCAGCGTCAGCGGCCCGGGCCAGCAGCGGTCCATGAGCCGGCGGGCGGCCGGAGGGACGGCGGTGGCCACCTTCAGCGCCTGCCACACCGAGGCCACGAGGACGGGCAGGTTCTGATCCCGGGGCCGGCCGAGGACCTCGAAGAGGCGGTCGGCGGCCCCGGGGACGAACGGGTCGACGGCCAGGACGTAGACGGTGTCGGTCGGGACGGCCACGCAGAGGCCGGCGGCCAGCGCCTTCTGCACCGCCTCCCGAGCTTCCGCCTGCAGGGGATCAGCGGGATAGATCATGCGCCGGCTCCGGACGGGCGGCGGGCGACGAGCACCCGGTCGCGGCCGGCGAGATCCCGGTGGACCGCCACCGCCTCGTAGCCGGCCGCCGAGGCGGCACTGCCCAGGGCGGCGGCCTGGTCGGGCGCCATCTCCAGCACGAGCGCCCCGCCGGGCTCGAGCCACTGACCGCCGCCGGCCATGAGATGTTCGAGGCACTCCCGGCCGGTGGGGCCGGCCACCAGGGCGCCGATCGGTTCGTGGTCGCGGACCTCCGGAGGGAGCCCGGCGAACTCCGCTTCCGTCACATAGGGCGGGTTCGACACGATCACCGTGAGCCTCCCTCGAAGCCGGGCCGGCAGCGCTTCGTACCACACTCCCCCGGCGAGGCGCATCCGTAACGCCGCCTCCGGCGGCACGGCGGCGAGATTGGCCCCTGCGACCTCCAGGGCCGGCGGGCTGGCGTCGGTGGCCCAGACCTCGGCCTCGGGGAGCTCGGCGGCCATCGCCAGGGCGATGGCGCCGCTGCCCGTCCCGAGGTCGGCGACGGCGAACGGGCCGTTGCGGCCGTGGCGGGCGCGCCGGGCCTTGTCGATGGCGACGCCGGCCACGACCTCCGTCTCCGGTCGGGGGATCAGCACCCGATGGTCCACGATCAGATCCAGTCCCCGGAACGACCACCGACCCAGGACGTATTGCAGGGGCTCACCGCTCAGGCGCCGCTGCACGAGCCCGCTGAGCCGGGCTCGCCCGTCCGCCGTGGCCTGACCCCCCCAGCGCGACCGGTCCAGACCACTGACGTCCTCCACCAGCCACCGGGCCTCGACGGCCGGCAGGAGGGCGGCGGCTTCGGCGTAGAGGTCCCGCCAGGTCGCCGGTACGACGGTGTCCGTCTTCAGTTGGCTTCTCCGCCCAGCTGGGTGGCCCGGTCGGCCTCGACGAGGGCGATGACGAGCGGGCCGAGGTCACCGGCCAGCACCTGGTCCAGGCTATGGACGGTGAGGCCGACCCGGTGGTCCGTGACCCGGTTCTCCTTGAAGTTGTACGTCCGGATCTTCTCCGACCGGCCGCCGCCGCCGACCTGGGCCCGGCGGGCGCTGGAGAGCTCGTCGGCCTGGCGCTGCTGCTCCGCCTGGAGGAGGCGGGCCCGGAGGATCCGCATCGCCTTGTCCTTGTTCTGGAGCTGGCTCTTCTCGTCCTGGCAGGCGACGACGATGCCCGACGGCCGGTGGGTGATCCGCACCGCCGAGTCGGTGGTGTTGACCGACTGCCCGCCCGGGCCGGTGGAGCGGTAGACGTCGATCTGGAGGTCGTTGGGGTCGATGGTCACGTCGACCTCCTCGGCCTCGGGAAGGACCACGACGGTGGCGGCGCTGGTATGGATCCGGCCCTGGCTCTCGGTGGCCGGCACCCGCTGCACC
>JAICYE010000104.1 GCA_025934385.1 Acidimicrobiia bacterium
CGCCGCCACCGCCGCCCCGCCGGCGCCTCCGCCCCGGCTCGGCCACCGGCGCCGCCGCCAGCAGCGCCTGCGTGTAGGGATGCTGTGGACGGGCGTAGACGGCGGCGGCGTCGCCGATCTCGACGATCCGGCCGAGGTACATGACGGCCACTCGGTGGGAGATGTGGCGCACCACCGACAGGTCGTGGGCGATGAACAGGTACGTGAGGCCGAGCTCGGCCTGGAGATCGGCCAGCAGGTTGACGACCTGGGCCTGGACCGACACGTCGAGCGCCGACACGGGTTCGTCGAGGACGAGGACGTCGGGCCGCAGCGCCAGTGCCCGGGCGATCCCGACCCGCTGCCGCTGACCGCCCGAGAACTGGTGGGGGTAGCGGTTGGCGTGGGCCGGCTCGAGGCCGACCCGCTCGAACAGCTCCTCCACGCCCCGGCGGGCCCCGCCGGCGGGAGCGGCGTCGGGGTGGATGCGCCACGCCTCGGCCACCGCGTCGCCGACCGTCATGCGGGGGTTGAGCGAGGCGAACGGGTCCTGGAACACGATCTGGATCCGTCGCCGCAGGGCCCGCAGCCGCCGCCGGTCGAGCGAGAAGATGTCCTGCCCGGCGAAGCGGGCCTGGCCAGCGGTGGGCCGCTCCAGCCGGAGCAGCAGCCGGGCCAGAGTCGACTTGCCGCAGCCCGACTCCCCCACCAGACCGAGCGTCTCGCCCCGGGCCACCCCGAAGCTGACGCCGTCGACCGCCCGCACGGCGCCGCTCGACCGGTGCAGCACCGATCCCCCGGAGAGCGGGTAGTCCTTGGTGAGGCCGACGGCTTCCAGGACGGGTGCTGCCAGGCCGGGTTCAGGGTTCGACACGGCCGACCTCGTCGGAACGCCAGCACGCCGCCGATCTCGGCAGGATTTCCGGCGGATTCCGCGGTTTTTCCTGCCGAGATCCGTGGGGCGCCAGCGGCGGGCGCTCGGTGCGGCAGCGGTCGATCACGTAGGGGCAGCGGGGATGGAACGGGCAGCCGGGTGGGATGCGGGCCAGGCTCGGCGGCGCGCCGGCGATCGGGCGGAGCCGCTCGTCCCGGCCCGACTGGCCCCGGGGCACCGAGGCCAGCAGCCCTTCGGTGTAGGGATGGGCCGGCGACGCCAGCACGGCGTCGGTCGGGCCGGTCTCCACCACCCGGCCGGCGTACATCACCGCCACCCGGTCGGCGGTCTCGGCCACCACGCCGAGGTCGTGGGTGATCAGCAGCAGCCCCATGCCGGTCTCGGCCGCCAGCCCGTCGAGCAGCTCGAGGATCTGGGCCTGGACCGTCACGTCCAACGCCGTCGTCGGCTCGTCGGCGATCAGCACCCTGGGGTCGAGGGCCAGCGCCATGGCGATCATCACCCGCTGGCGCATCCCGCCCGAGAACTGGTGGGGGTACTCCCCGACCCGCTCGGCGGCGGCCGGGATCCGGACCCGCTCCAGCAGCTCGACCGCCCGGCGGCGGGCCTCCCTGCGGGACAGCCCCCGGTGGACGCGGAACATCTCGGCGATCTGGAACCCGACCGACCACACCGGGTTGAGGGCCGAGAGCGGATCCTGGAACACCATGGCCAGGCCGCTCCCCCGCACCCGGCGGCGCTCCTCCTCGGAGGCGGCCAGGAGGTCGCGGCCTTCGAAGCGCACGGCGCCGCCCACCACCCGGCCGGGCTGCTCGATGAGGCCCATCACCGCCTGGGCCGTCACGCTCTTGCCCGAGCCCGACTCGCCGAGGATCGCCAGCGTCTCGCCGGCGGCGAGGTCGAAGCCGACGCCGTTGACGGCCGAGACCACCCCGTCCGCCGTGCGGAACTCGACGACGAGGTCCCGCACGGAGAGAACGGGCTCAGCGGAGGCGGGGGTCGAAGGCATCGCGGAGGGCGTCGCCGAGCAGGATGAAGGCGAGGACGGTCACGCTGAGGAACAGGCCCGGGAACAGCAGCAGGTGCGGGGCGGAGAGCAGCCGGGGCTGGGCCGAGGCGATCATCAGCCCCCAGGAGATGGCCGGCAGCTGCAGACCGAGGCCCAGGAAGGAGAGTGTGGCCTCGGCGGCAATGACGATGCCGACCCGGATGGCGCCGTAGACGATGACCGGCGCCAGCGCGTTGGGCAGCACGTGGCGGATCATCAGCCGCAGGTCGCCGGCGCCGAGGGCCCGGGCGGCGGTGACGTACTCCAGGTCGCGCACCGACAGCACCGCCGAGCGCATCAGCCGGGTCATCGTCGGCCAGCCGAACAGCACCAGCACCAGCGTGAGCTGGGCCAACCCGTTGCCGCCCAGCACCGCCAGCACCACGATCGCCCCGAGGAACGTCGGGAGGGCGAACCAGACGTCGGTCACCCGGGCGATCAGCGTGTCGACCACGCCGCCGTAGAAGCCCCCCAGCGTGCCGAGCACCACGGAGATGAGCGCCGTGCCGGTCACGGTGGCGATGCCGATCGTCATCGACACCCGGGCGCCGTGGACCACCCGGGCGTAGTAGTCGCAGCCCTGCAGGTCATAGCCGAACCAGTGGTGCGCACCGGGCCGCAGCAGGCTGTGGGACAGGTCGCAGGCCCGGGGATCGGTGCGGGTGAACAGCCCCGGCGCCACCGCCATCACGGTGAACACCGCGATGACCACCGCGGGCCCGACGAACAGGGGGTTGCGGCGCAGCTGCCGCCAGGCGTCGGACCACAGGCCGGCCTCCCGGACCGGCGCGGTCTCGGCGGCCACCTCGACGACGGGGCTGTCGGCGACGGCCATCAGGGCATCACCGGTACCGGATCCGGGGGTCGAGCACGGCGTAGAGGACGTCGACCAGCAGGTTGGCCAGCACGAAGATCAGCACGAGGGCGGTGACGATGCCGACCACCGTCGGGTACTCCTGGGTGTGGATGGCGGTGAACGTCGCCTGGCCGATCCCCGGCAGGTTGAAGATCCCTTCGGTGATGATGGCTCCGGCCATCAGCGAACCGAGGTCGACGCCGAGGAACGTGACCACCGGGATCAACGAGTTGCGTAGGGCGTGGACGGCGACGACCCGCCGCTCCGGCAGACCTTTGGCCCGGGCGGTGCGGACGTAGTCGGCCCGCATGGCCTCCACCAGGCTGGCCCGGGCCAGGCGGGCCACGTAGCACAGCGACAGCGAGCCCAGCACGATGGCCGGCAGGAAGTAGCTGCGCCACCCCTCCCGGATCCCGACGACCGGGAACCAGTGCAGCTTGACGCCGAGGAGCAGCTGGGCGCAGTAGCCCAGGACGAAGACGGGGATGGCCACCACCACGGTCGTCGACACCAGCACGAGACTGTCGACGAGGGACCGGCGCCGCAGCCCGGCCAGCACGCCGGCGGCCAGGCCGACCACCGCCTCGAAGGCGAAGGCCAGCAGGCCGAGACGGATCGTGACCGGGAAGCGCTGCTTCATGATGTCGCTCACCGGCCGGCCCCGGAAGTTGGTGCCGAAGTCGCCGTGGGCCAGGCCCTGCAGGTACTTGCCGTACCGCACCAGCAGCGGGTCGTCGAGGTGGTAGCGGTGGCGGAGCTCGGCCCGCACCGCCGGCGCCACCGGCCGGTCGCCGGCCAGGGCGTCGATCGGGTCGCCGGGAACGGCGTAGACGAGGGCGAAGATGAGGAACGTCGCCCCGAAGAAGACGGGCACGACCTGCAGCAACCGGCGCAATACAAAGCGGGTCAGCCGACGACCTGCACGTCCTGGACCCGGATGCGGCTGAACGGGTCGATGGCCACGTGGGTCACCCGGTCGCCGTGGACGGCCCGGGTCTTGCCGAACCACAGCGGGATGACCGGCATGTCGTCGAGGATGACGTCCTCGGCCGCCTGGTAGGCGCCGATGGCCGCCGTCATCGACGGCGCCCGGTCGCCAATGGCCAAGCGCTGGTCGACGACCGGGTTGGCGTAGCCGGTGCGGTTGGTGCTGGCGCCGGCGGTGTAGAGCGGGGCGATGTAGCTCTGCGGGCTCGGATAGTCCATCAGCCAGTTGGAGAAGAACGGGCCGTCGACCTTGCGGGCCTTGACCAGCGACAGGAACTGGGCGAAGTCGAAGACGTGGAAGCGGACGTCGCTGATGCCCAGGTTGGCCCGCAGCATGTTGGCCACCGCCTCGATGGCCGGCTGGTTCTCGGCGCTGGTCGGGAACCACAGGTCGAGCGGGCCGCTCCAGCCGCCGGCGGCGGCCAGCAGCCGGCGGGCCCGGGCCGGGTCGAAGACGCACAGCCCGCAGGCGTCAGGGCGCGATCCGGGCACCAGCGGGTTGATCACCGAGCGGGCCGGCTCCCGGGTGCCGTCGTAGATGGCCTTGACGATGACGTCGCGGTCGATGGCCAGGGAGAAGGACTGACGCAGCTCCTTCCGGGCGAAGCGCTTGTCCCACAAGGGGAACCCGAGGTAGTTGAAGGCCGAGCTGCGCCGTTCGACGAAGCCGTGCTCGAACTCGGCTCGGGCCGCCGCCAGCTGGTCGGGCGGGATGTCGGTGGCGATGTCGAGGCTCCCGGCCAGCAGGTCCTCGTAGCCCCCACCCGGCTTGGAGTAGATGCGGAACTCGACCGCATCGGCGAGCGGCGCCCGCCCCTTGTAGCCCGGGAAGCGCTTGAGGCGGATGAACTCGTCGTGGCGCCAGCGCCCGTCCATCTCGAAGGGGCCGTTGCCGATCGGCGCCTCCTCGTAGGCCCGCAGGTCGCCGTAGGCCACCCGGGGCAGCGGGTAGAAGGCCTGGAACCCGAGCAGGACCGGGAACTGGCTGAAGCTGTCGACGAGCCGGACCGTGAACGTCGTGTCGTCGATGACGGCGAGACCCGACATCTCTCTCGTCGTCGGGTGGCCGGGTTCCGGATGGCTCGTCTGAAGATCGGCGTAGCCCTCGACCTTGCTGAAGTACGAGGCGTTGCCATTGGCGTTCCCGGCGTAGGCGGCGAAGTTCCAGGCGTCGACGAACGACCGGGCGGTGACCGGCTCGCCGTCGTGGAACGTCCAGCCCGCCTTGATCCTGATCGTCCACGTCCGCTGGTCGGTGGTGGCGATCGACTCGGCCATGGCGTTGCGGGGTTCGGCCGTCTGGGGGTCGTACTCCACCAGCCCGGTGAACAGCGCCGAGACGATCTGGCCGTCGGCGGTGGTGGTGGCGTTGGCCGGCAGCAGGTGCTCGGGCTCCTCGGCCGAGACCGAGAACATGCCGCCCCGTACCTGCCCGTCGGCCAGCCGGACGCCGGCCGCCTCCTTGATCCCGCCCCCCGCCGAGCAGGCCACCAGCGCGAGGGTCAGCATCAGACCCGGTGCGACGGTGCGTCTGGACCCCAACACGCCGCCACCATACGCGCCGGATTCTGTGAGCAGGACGACCCCGGAGCGTGGGTTAGCGGGCGGCCCAGAGCCGCGCCCGGTGCAGGCGGTCGTGGGCCAGTGCGGCCCTCGCGGCGTTGGCGCCGCAGGCGCCGTGGACGCCGCCGCCGGGATGGGCCGACGCCGACCCCAGGTACAGGCCCCGCACCGGCGTCTCGGCCCGGGCCAGGCCGGGCACCGGCCGGAAGACGAGCTGCTGGTGCAGCTGGGCGCTGCCGCCGTTGACCGCTCCGCCGACGAGGTTGGCATTGCCGGCCTCGAGCAGCGGCGGCGTGGCCACGAACCGGCCCCGGATGAGCGACCGGAACCCCGGCGCCAGCGCCTCGATCCGGCCCTCGATGCGGTCGGCGAAGGTCTCGGCCTCGGTGAAGTCCCACAGGCCCTTGAGGTCGCCGCCGGCGTCACCCCGGACCCGCTGCGGCACATGGGTGTAGGCCCAGGCGGTCTCGGTACCGGCCGGGCTGCGGGTCGGGTCGGCCACGCCCATCTGGCCCACCACGAGGTGGGGCCGGGCGGGAATGAGGCCCACGGCCAGGTGGTGCGAGGCCTCGACGAAGTGGTCCATCCCCTCCGCCAGGTGCACGGTGCCCGCCCGCCGGGCCTCCTCCGCCGCCCAGGGGATCGGCCCGTCGAGGGCCCAGTCGACCTTGACGGTGGAGTTGTCGTACCGGAAGCGGCGGAGATCGTCGACCAGCCTGGCCGGCAGGTGCCCGACCCCCACCAGATCGCGGTACAGCGATGGCGCGCCGACGTCCGCCACCACCGCCCGCCGGGCCGCCACCTCGTCGCCGCCGGCCGTCAGTACCGCCACCGCCCGGCCGCCGCGCACCACCACCCGGGTCACGCGGGCGCCGCAGACCACCCGCCCGCCCCGGGCCTCCAGCCGGGCCACCAGCGCCGCCGTCAGCCGGCCGGCGCCCCCCTCGGGGACCGGGAAGCCGATCTCCTGTCCCAGCCCGCACAGCAGCCACCCGAAGAGGCTCGACGTGGAACTGTCGGGGGCCAGGTCGGTGTGCAGGGCCGCGCCGGTGAGCAGCAGGCCGGCCCCCTCGCCGGAGAACTCCTCCTCGGCCAGACGCTGGACCGGCAGCACGGCGAGGCGGGCGAAGCGGAGGAGCCCGGCCGGCCCCAGCCGGGCGGCCAGCCGGGCGCCGGCCCGCACCGGGGGGAACGGTGTGAGCAGGGCGTCGAGCAGCGGCGCGCCCACATCCCGCCACAGCCCGTACAGCCGGCGCCAGGCGTCGCCGTCGCCCGGGGCGAAGGCCGCCAGCGACCGGCAGGTCTCGTCGAGGTCGGTCGACAGCACCGGGCAGCGCCCGTCGGCCAACGGATGGGCCAGCACCAGCGGCGCCCGCCGCCACCGCAGGCCGTAGCGCTCGAGGTCCAGGCCGGTCATCACCGGGGACCCCGCCCCCAGCGGATAGAAGGCGCTGAACCGGTCGTGCAGGAACCCCGGGATGGTGAGCTCGCCGCTGCGGACGGCGCAGCCGGGATCGGGCTCCGCCTCCAGGACGACGACGCGCCAACCGGCGTCGGCCAGCAGGTTGGCAGCGACGAGCCCGTTGGGCCCGGCCCCGATGACGACGGCGTCGGCTCCACCGTCCGGGCTGTCATTGACCGTCACCAAGCGCTCAAGCCAATACCCCCGCCACAACGGTCGCAACCGGCCCGTTCACCGGCAACGAAGGGGGTGTCGCCGGCCCGCCGCCGGGGTACTCCCAGAAAGAGGAATCGCGGGTGTCGAGGAGGACCAGGTGGGCGACGCCGACGAGGGCATCGTGCTGACGGATCAGGAGCGCGAGGCGCTGGCCGGGCTGGCCGCCTCCATCGGCGA
>JAICYE010000492.1 GCA_025934385.1 Acidimicrobiia bacterium
AGCACGGCCGCGGCCACGACGACGGCGGCCGCCGCACCGCGGAGCCTGCGCCGGGGGCCGCTCATGTCCCGCTCCAGCGGAGGAACAGGTACGTCAGCCATCCGACCACCAGCAACAGCCAGAACGAGATGATCCGGTACATGAGGACGGCGGCCACGGTGGCGATCCGGCCGCCGCCGTAGGCCACCAGTGCGACCGTCAGACTGCCCTCCACGGCGCCGAGGCCCCCCGGGGTGATCGGCAGGTTGGCCGCCAGCTGCCCGGCGCCGTAGGCGAGGAGGAGCCCGCGCCACGGCACGCCGGCGCCGACGCTGGGGAAGGCCAGGGCGAGACACGTGCAGTCGAGCAGCCAGTTCGAGACGCCCCAGCCCCCGGCCGCGACCCAGTCCCGGACACCGGGGCGGACGGCCGTCAACCGGTCAAGGCCCTCCCGGATGATGACGGCGGGGTCGCCCTCCGGGCGGTGCACGACCCTTTGCGAGAGGCGGACGGCCAGTGTGAGGACCCCGGGCACCCAGCGGGCGTGGAGCCCGAGCCGGACGGCGACGACGATGGCCACGGCCACCGCGGCCACGATGGCGACGCCACCGACGAGGTCGTTGGTGCTGGCCTGGCCGGCGGCGATGGCCACCCCACCGACACTGAGGACCACGAGGGCCGCCGCGCTGACGAACCCGGTGGCGACGAGCGTCCACGTCGCCAGGACGGCGTCGGCCCCCCGGCGGCGGAACTGGCCGAAGGCGAACCCCGCCGCCCAGGCCGGACCGCCCGGCAGCGAGTTCTGGATGGCGTTCCCGGCCAGCGTGATGTTGAGCAGCGCCCCGAGCCGGATCGGCGCCGCCCCGGCCCGCAGCAGCCGCCGCTCGAGGGCGGCATAGGCCAGAATCGACGCCGCCTCGGCGGGGACGGCGAGGACCAGCCAGGCCCAGTGGGCGTGCTCCAGCAGCGCGGTGGCCCCGGTGATCTCGCCGCTGTGTCCGGCTACCACGTAGACGGCCAGGGCGGCCAGCCCCAGCCCGATGACGATGCGGACGGCGTGGACGATGAGCCGGCGCCGTCGCGACGGCGCCGGGGCGCCGGTGGCGAAGGCGGAGTCGGCGCCGCCGGGCTCGAACGCTTCGGCGGTCACGTCGCCCGGGTCTCTTCGGCGATGCCGGTCACCAGCGGCGATCGGGCCAGGAACACCACGCCGGCGGCCAGCACGAGCACCGCCGCCGCCTCGAACAGGGCCCGGGGGCCGTGCGTGGCGATGTGCTCGTGGAAGGCGGCCACTCCGATGACGGCGGCCACGACCGGTTCGGTGATCGTCAGCACCGGCAGCGACGCCTGGAGCGGCCCGGCCTGGAAGGCGCTCTGCGAGGCCACGACGCCGAAGACGGCCAGCGCCACCAGGGCATAGGGCTGCCACGACTCCATGGTGTGGAGCAGGCCGCGGTCGAGAAGATGGCCAGAGGCCTTGGCCAGCGCCGCCGTGAGTCCGAAGACCACGCCGGTGGCGGCGCCGAGGGCCGGCGCCTTCCACCGCTGCGGGCCGCGCTCGGTCAGGACGACCAGCAGGGCGACGAGGACGCCGGCCGCCACGGCGGTGACGATCCAGCCGGTCCGCGACGTGTTGCCGGCGCCGGTCACCGGCCGCCCGGCGACGAGGAAGCCGCACAGGCCGGCGACGACCGCGATGGTGGCCAGCCAGTCGAGCCGCCCCGGACGCCGGTGGCTGGCCGCCGCCCCCAGCGGCATGGCGAAGAGCAGCCCGGTCACCAGCAGCGTCTCCACCACCACCAGCGACCCCGCCCGCAGGGCCAGGAACTGCAGCAGGTAGCCGCCGGCGTCCACCACGTTGGTGAGGAGCCAGCGGCGGTGGCGCAGCAGGTCGAGCAGCATCCTCGGCCGCATCGACCGCTCGGTCGGGATCACCCGCATGGCGCGGTGCTGCAGCACCGAGGTGAGGGCGTAGAGAAACGCCGCCGCCAGGGTCAGGGCGACGACGGTGAAGTGGGTGGCGAGGACGCGGTGGAGATGGTGGTGGTGGTCGAGGACGACGCCCGTCACCCCAGCCATTTTCGGTCCCGGCATGTCGGCTCACAGGCCATGGTCCGCCAGCGGCCCGACGGCCAGGCCCCGATCGGCGACCAGCTCGGCCAGACGGGGAAGGGCGCCGAGGGCGGCGTGCCAGGCGCCCGGCGCCGACGTGCAGTCGGAGTCGTGGAGCAGGACGGTCCCGCCGGGCCGCAGCCCCCGGCCGACGGTTCGGGCCACGGTGGCGGGCGTCGCCCTGGCGGTCCAGTCCCGGCCCCAGGTGCTCCACAACACCGTCCGCAGCCCGAGGCGGCGGGCGGCCCACGTCGTGCCGCTCGAGACGTGGCCGTAGGGCGGCCGGAACCACACGGGCCGCCGGTCG
>JAICYE010000224.1 GCA_025934385.1 Acidimicrobiia bacterium
CGGCAGTGCCGGCCGACGAGGACGTTCTCCACCACGCTCATGTTGGGGAACAGCCGGATGTTCTGGAACGTGCGGGCCAGTCCGGCGGCGGTGATCCGGTCCGGGCTGCCGGGCAGCGGCCGGCCCCGGTAGCGGATCTCCCCGCTGGTCGGCACCTCCATCCCCGTCAGGCAGTTGAAGAACGTGGTCTTGCCGGCGCCGTTGGGCCCGATGAGCCCGACGATCTCCGCCTCGCCCACCTCGAAGTCGACGGAGTTCACGGCCACGAGGCCGCCGAAGCGCTTCGACACGCTCCTCGCCTGGAGGACGGGCGCGGTGGCGCCCCCGTCGTTCACCGTGCGCCGCCCGGTGGGGCGGAGAGGGCGTCGGCCCCCTCGCCCTCGGTGTGGAGCTCCCGCTGCCGGCGGCGGCTGGGGGCGAAGCCCTCGGGCCGCAGCCGCATCATGAGGACGAGGGCCAAACCGAAGATGAGCAGCCGGGGATCCTGGAAGGCCCGCAGCTTCTCGGGGATGAGGAGCAGCAGCGTCGAGCCGATCAGCGCCCCGGGCACGGTGCCCATCCCGCCGAGGACGACGGCGGCCAGCAGGGTCACCGACTGGAGGAAGCTGTACGACTCCGGCGAGACCTGCCGGCCGAAGTGGGCGTCGACGGTGCCGGCCGCCCCGGCCAGGAAGGCGCCGATGGCGAAGGCCAGCAGCTTGAGCCGCACGGTATTGACGCCCATGGCGGCGGCGGCCACCTCGTCCTCCCGGATGGCCACCCAGGCCCGGCCGATCCGGCTGTCGTTGAGCCGGGTGAAGGCGACGATGACGAAGGTCATCAGCACCAGCACCAGGAAGTAGTAGTTGGCGAAGCCGGGGAGCTCGATGCCGAGGATCCGGTGGGGCTGGCCGAGGTTGAAGTGGCCGAGGGCCAGGTCGGGAATGCGGGAGATGCCGTTCGGGCCCCGGGTCACGCTGTTCCAGTTGTTCACCGCGATCCGGAAGATCTCGCCGAAGGCCAGCGTGACGATGGCCAGGTAGTCGCCCCGGAGCCGCAACGTCGGCGCGCCGATGACCACGCCGAAGATCGATGCCACCACCGCCCCGAGGACGATGGCCACGCCGTAGGGCAGGACGATGTGGCTGGTGGTCGTGCCCGCCCCCGCCGTCAGCGCCGCCACGTAGGCGCCGACGCCGAAGAAGGCGATGTAGCCGAGGTCGAGCAGCCCGGCCAGACCGACGACGACGTTGAGCCCGATGGCGGCGGTGGCGAAGATGCCGATGGAGGCGAAGACCCGGATCCACTGGGCCTCGCCGCCCTGGGTGAACGGGAAGGCCACCGCCGCCAGGGCCGATGCGGTCAGCGTCACCGTCCGGTGGCGGGGATAGAGGGCCTGGAGCCAGCCGATGACGCCGAGACCGGCCAGGGCGCTGGCCCAGAAGGCGACGGCGGCGGCGAAGGAGGCGAAGCGCGTGGCCTCGTCCACGCCGAGGCCGTACCACACCAGGGCCAGGACGGCCCCGAGGCTGGCGGCCACGGCGGCGGCCTCGACGACCGGCGGCAGCGTCCGCTCGGCCAGCGTCGGGGCCTCGTCGTCGGGGGCGGCCACGGCGCCGACGAGCAGCAGCACTCCGCCGGAGGTGGCCAGCCAGGCGCCGGAGGCCACCGCCCCGAGCCCGCCGCCCTGCTTGGCGATGGCCACCAGGTTGCCGAGGGCCACCGTCAGCACCCCGAGCGAGCCGGCCAGCCCCGCCGCCCGCCGGCCCGCCCACCGGGTGAGGACGGCGAGCGCCGGCAGCACCAGCACCAGCCCGTAGGCCCGGGCGCCGCCGGGGAAGCCGGCCAGGCTCATCTTGCCCGGGTAGCCGAAGGCGAACGTCGCCCACGCCGTGTTGGCCCCGGCCACCGCCAGGGCCGCGCCGGCCAGCGTCAGGGCGGCCCGGCGGGGCCCGGCGAAGCGGCGCGCCACCTCGACCGTACGCTGCCGCACCGCGGCGGCGTTGGTACTCAAGCCCGCACCGCCACCTGCTCGCCGAAGAGGCCCTCGGGCCGGAACGTCAGCACCAGGATCAGCACCACGAAGGCCCACACGTCCTTCCAGGCCGCCCCCTGGGGCAGGTACTCGGTGGCCAGCGCCTCGACGAGGCCGATCACGAGCCCGCCGACGAAGGCGCCCCGGATGTTGCCGATCCCGCCGAGGACGGCGGCGGTGAACGCCTTGATCCCGGCGATGAACCCGATGTGGAAGTCGACCGAGATGAAGCGGATCCCCTGGATCACCCCGGCCACGCCGGCCAGCGCCCCGCCGAGGGCGAAGGCGAGAACGATCACCTGGTCGGTGTCGATCCCCATCAGCATGGCCGTCTCCCGGTCCTGGGAGGTGGCCCGCATGGCCTTGCCCAACCGGGTGCCGGTGACGAACCGGTCGAGCGCCACCGTCGTCGCGAGGGCGGCGATGACGGCGAACACCGACGTCCAGGGCACCGTCACCCCGCCGACGGTGAAGCCGCCGCCGGAGATGATGCGGGGGAACGCCGCCACGTTCTTCCCGCCCGGGTAGAAGAGCCGGACCGCCTCCTGGAGCGAGATCGACACGCCGATGGCGGTGATGAGCGGCGCCAGCCGGGGGGCGTTGCGCAGCGGCCGGTAGGCCAGCCGCTCGGCCAGCACGGCCACGCCGGCGGAGGCGGCCATGGCCGCCACCAGCACCAGCGGGAGCGTGATCCACGGATTGCCGGTCCACGACCCGGGCAGCACATAGGTGTAGAGGGCCAGCCCGGCGTAGGAGCCGATCATGAAGATCTCGCCGTGGGCGAAGTTGATCAGCTCGATGATCCCGTAGACCATCGTGTAGCCGATGGCGATCAGGCCGAAGGTGGCTCCGAGAACCGTCCCGTTGACCAGTTGCTGAACCAGGTCCGACACCGGGTGATTGTTACTTCAATTCCCCGGTCCCTACTTGAATTCTTCCGTCTTGAGCGGCTTCCAGACGCCGTTCTGGACCTGGTAGACGGTCAGGATCCGGGTGGTGGTGTCGCCGAACTGGTCGAACGACACCTTGCCGGTCACGCCGTCGATGCTCCCGTCCTGCACCCCCTGGCGGATCTTCGGGCGGAGCGCGTCGGTGATCGAGCCCTGGCCCGGCAGCACCTGGGACAGCGCCTGGATGATCATGTTGGCGGCGTCGTAGGCGTAGGCGCCGTAGGCCGAGTAGGGGTCGGTGTACTTGGCCGCGGCGTAGGCGTCGACGAAGGCCTTGGCCGTGGGCAGCTGGTCGGTCGGCGCCCCGACCGAGGTGGCGTAGTCGCCTTCGGCGGCCTGCTTGGCCACGCTGATGTAGGTCGGGTCGTAGATGCCGTCACCGCCCATCAGCGGTGCTTTGAGGCCCTGCTGGTCGGCCTGGCTGGTGAGCAGCGACGCCGCCGGGTACTCGCCGCCGAAGTAGATCATGTCGGGGTTGAATCGTTTGACCCGGGACAGCACGGCCGAGAAGTCCTTGTCGTCGGGCTCGATGGTCTCGACCGTGGGGACCTTGCCGCCGTTCTTCTCGAACTGGCCCTTGAAGGCGAGGGCCAGGCCCTGGCCGTAGGTCTTCTTGTCGTGGATCACGACGACGTTGCGCTTGCCGGCGTCGTTGTAGGCGAAGTTGGCGGCGAACGGCCCCTGGATGGCGTCGGTGGTGGCGACCCGGAAGTAGTAGTCGAACGGGCGGGCCTTGTGGGCGGGGTCGGTGCCCTGGGTCAGCGACGGGTTGGTGTTGGACGGCGAGATCATCAGGATGTGGTTGTTGTTGAGAATCGGCGCCACCTTCTCGGCCACGCTGGAGTTCAGCGTGCCGACCACGCCGACGACCGCCTTGTCGTCGGACAGCTTGGTGGCGGCGTTGGCGCCGACGTCGGGCACGCCGGTGTCGTCCTCGGCGTCGAGGACGACCCGCCAGCCCTTGATCTTCTGGCCGTCGTTGGCCTGCCGGACGGCGAGGTCGGCGCCGTTCTTGATCCCGACGCCGAGGGCGGTGAGCGGCCCGGACAGCGGCGCGATGACGCCGATCTTCACGACCTTGCCGGAGCCCGAACCGTCGGCTCCCTTCTGCGTCTCGTTCTTGTTGCTGCCGCAGGCGGACAGGACGACGGCGGCGATGACGGCGGCGATTCCGACGCGGCCCCAACTGCGACGACCCCGGCGCATCGAGGGTCTCCTTCCGTCAGTGACGAATCACCGAAGCTTATTCCCAGGTGAGAGGATCTTTCCGTGATCCCCGACGACAAATTGGCCAGGCTCCGCGCCGATCTCTCGGCGATGGCGCGCGTCGTCGTCGCCTGCTCGGGTGGGGTCGACTCCTGCCTGCTGGCCGTCGTCGCCCACCAGACGCTCGGCCCGTCCGCCCTGGCCGTCACGGCGGTGTCGCCGGCCGTGCCGGCCGAGGAGGTGGCGCAGGTCGAGGCGCTGGCGGCGCAGTTCGGCTTCCGGTGGCGGGCGGCGCGGACGGCGGAACTGGAACGGCCCGGCTACGTGGCCAACGCCGGCGACCGCTGCTACCACTGCCGCAGCGAGCTGTTCGACGTGCTGGGTCCGATCGCCGAGGCCGAGGGCGAGGGCGCCGGCGGCGGACCGGTGGCCATCGCCGTGGGGACGATCGTCGACGACCTCTCCGACCACCGCCCCGGGCAGCGGGCGGCCGCCGAGCGGGGCATCTGCACACCGCTGGCCGACGCCGGCTTCACCAAGGCCGACGTGCGGGCCGCCGCCCGGCAGCTGGGCCTCCCGGTGTGGGACAAGCCGGCCGCCGCCTGCCTCGCCTCCCGCATCCCCTACGGCACGCCGGTCACGCTGGGGACGCTCGACCGGGTGGGCCGGGCCGAGGCGGCGGTGCGGGCGCTGGGCTTCACCGATCTCCGGGTGCGCCACTACGGGGACCTGGCCCGGCTCGAGGTCCCCCTGGCCGATCTGGGTCGCCTGATGGAACGGCGGACCGAGGTGGTGGCGGCGCTGACCGGCGCCGGGTA
>JAICYE010000108.1 GCA_025934385.1 Acidimicrobiia bacterium
AACCTGCTGGAGTCGATCCGCCTGCTGGCGGCGGTGTCAGGCACGTTCGCCCGGACCTGCGTCACCGGCATCACGGCCGACGAGGAGCGTTGCCGCCGCAACGCCGAGCTCTCACTCCCGATCGTCACGGCGCTCGTCCCCCTGATCGGGTACGACAAGACCGCCGAAGTCTCGAAACAGGCGATGAAAGAGGGGAAGACCGCCCGGGAAGTGGTCTTGGAACGCGGTCTGCTGAACGAGGCTGAGGTGGACAGGGCGCTCGACGTCGAGGCGATGACCCGCGGCGGGATCATCGAAGGAGTCAGCGGCGGCGGCTGAGCCCGTCAGGCAGCCGGTAACCACTGTTCACTACCGCGCTTTGTTGTACCTGTTGCAACAAAGCGCGGGTCTGACAGGTTGGCCAGTACCTGGCGCAGTCGGGTGCTGGACGGGCGGAGATCGAACCGGTCGATCACGATCACGGTCCACCCGAGCTCCTCGAGGCGCTCCTTGCGGGCGTCGTCGGCCAGCCAGAACCGGGGGCCGTGGTGCTCGTCGCTGTCGTATTCGAAGAGGACTTTGAGTTCCCGTATACCGACGTCGGCCCGGGCGACGAACTTCCCGTCTTGGTCGTAGACCTCGACCTGCCGCTCCGCCCGGGGAAATCCCCACTCGATGAGCCGTCGCTGCAATCGGGCCTCGGGTGGGCTGCCGGCCGGCGCCCCTGACCGCCACACGTCCAGCCCCCGCTCTAGCCGCTCCAGCCGGCCCCGGCGAAGGCCCCGGGCCGACGACCACGCCTGGCCGCTGGTCCAGACGAGGCGGGACGGCTGCGTCAGTTTCTTGCACAGCGCGCTGTCGATCAGATCGCAGAGGGCTTCGTCGTCGAGGAGTCCGGCTGCGGCGCAGTCGATCGCCGTCCTGATCGGACTCGTACACCGGATTCTCCAGCGGGTACAGGTTTCTCCGCCCCGGAACGTCCCTCGGAAGATGGCGGCTCCCTTGAAGCGCCCGCTGGCGTCCGGCGGGATCGTGATGTGCGGCACGTCAGGGAACTTCACGAGCCCGAAGAGAGCGGCGGCGGTGAGGTGCGAGGCGACCGTGCCGTCCGGCCCGGCGAGGCAGGCGATGATCGCCTTCTGCTCCCGGCGGTCGGGTGCGCCGGCGACGACGTACACGCCCCGGGCGACCTGCCGCCATTGACCCGTCCGGACCCGATACATGATCTGGGTCCGGGTGAGCCCAGCCTTCAGGGCCTGCTCGGTCGTCAGAGCGCCCCACTGGCGGGCGGCGATCCGCATCGCCTCCCGGTCGGCCTGGCGGGTCGTGCCGTCCATGGGGCACGAGGATGGCGCGGCGACGGTGTCCGGCGCCTCCGAATTACGGGCGGGGCGTCGGGTTCAGGTGCCCCAGCCGGCGAAGGGAGCGGGGTCGCCGGGGGCGGGGATCAGCGGGCGGGACCAGGCCATCTCCTTGGCCAGGCGCTCGACGGCGTCGTTCCAGGCGTTGGGGTCCCAACCCTCGGCGGCGCCGCCCAGGGTCCCGTCCACCCGGATGTAGGTGAAGGCGGGCAGGCGGGCCAGGCCGGCGGCCTTCACGAAGGCGCCCTCGGGGTCGAGGAACGTGAGGTACTCGTCGATCGTCGTCCCCAGCACCCGGCGGGCGGCCCGCTCGTTGCCGACGATGAGGAAGGCCGGCCGGCAGTCCGAGCCGCCGAGGACGTCGGCGATCCGCCGGCCGATCCGGACGAACACCGCCGCCTCCGGCCGGCCGGGGAGGACCGTGAGGGCGAGGTGGAACGTCGTCGTCCAGTCGTCGAGCGTCCGGGTCACGCCCCGGGCGGTGGTGAGCTCGACGGTGAGGTCCGGGTCCTGGGCCATCGGGCGTGAAAGGTAGCGCGCCGCCGGGGTCACCGACCGGATGCAGCCAGCTCCTTCACCAGCCAGACCGCTCCGGCGCTACCCGGGCCGGCGGCCCCAGTAATGGTCGCACCACGTCTCCGGATTGCCCTGGGAGTCCGGCTGGCGCCAGCAGCGGTAGTAGCCGTCGTAGGGCCCGTCCTCCCACCGGGGCTCGTGGTGGTCGGGGTAGTCGTAGTGGTTGCCTTGGTACCGCTCGTGGTGCCGGTAGTGAGGGTCGCGGCGGGCGGCCGAGACCGGCGGCGGAGCGAGTGTCACGACGGCGGCGGTGGCCGCCAGAACCAGGACCGATCGCCGCATCGACCATCTCCTTGTCGGCGGACGCTGACGCTTGGTCCGCTACCCAAAGGAGACGAATGTCTATGCCGGCGGTTGAGCAACCGTAGGTTCAGGGCGTGGCGGCGATGGCGGCGATCGGGCGGTTCAGGGGGTGGCCGGCCAGGGACCCGGCCTTCGGCGCGCTGCCGCAGTGGACGACGGAGCCGTCGGCCCGGGCGATGCTGTAGCCGGCGCCGTCCCGGGCGGGGGCGAAGCCCACAACGGGGGCGCCGGGCCCGGTGGCGGAGCCGAAGTAGCCGGCGTCGCCGAAGGTGCTCTACCGGGCCAAGCGGGCCGGGCGCAACCGGGTCGAGACGGCCGAGCCCGGAGCCGACGCCGCCGGGCCGCGGGCCGGGGCGGCGCCCGTCCGGACCAGCTGAACCGCAGTTCGAACGCCGGCTGAGAGCGGCGGGATCAATCGCGGCAAAGCGTCGGTTAGCGTGAGTAGCTGCCGGACCGCCAGGGGAGCGGTCCCGCCGCAGTCGGGAGGGCACGGTGCGCCGGATTCTGGGTTTTCTCGTGGTCGGTTTCGTCGGGGCGGCCATCCTGCCGGCGGTGGCCAACTCCGCTCCACTGGGCGGGGCGGCGGCGCGATCGGGCCCCGGCCTGGCCGACGTGGCCGCCGGGGTGGTGACCGAGGCGGCCCACGCCGCTCCCGGCGACCTGCTCGACGTGCTGGTGACGCTGGACGAGCCGGCCTCGCCCGGCCTGATCGGGCGCCTGGCCGGGGTCGCCACCTGGTCGTGGACCGCCAAGCACATGCCGGTGGCGGCGCTGGGTCTTCCCGTCGCCCGGCTCGACGCCCTGCGCCGCCTCGACGGCGTCCGCAGCGTCTGGCCCGACACGACGCTGCACTACTACGGGGACGGGCCGGTGACCGCCACGGCCGCCTCTCCGGCCGACGGGCCGCTGCCCGTCCCGCTGCCCAAGGTCATTCCCAGCGACAAGTTCGGCGCGGCGCTCCCCGTGCCCGGTATCGGCGTCGACGGGAAGGGCGTGACGGTGGCCATCGTCGACAGCGGCGTCGACGGCCTGCACCCCGACCTCGCCCCGGCCATGAAGGCCAACCTGAAGATGAGCCCGCTCGGGCCCGATGGTCCGCTGCCCCCGATCGAGGGGCTGCCCGACACCGACACCAGCTCCGGGCACGGCACCCACGTGGCCGGTGACGTCGCCGGCCGGGGGATCGCCTCCAACGGCGCCTACAAGGGCTCGGCCCCGGGCGCCTCGCTGGTCGGGCTCGGCGCCGGTGAAGGCCTGTCGGTCGAGTCGCGGGCCGTGCTCCAGGCCTACGACTGGATCATCGAGCACCGCCAGCAGTACGGCATCCGGGTCATCAACAACTCCTTCGGCGGCTCGTTCGAGCCGTTCAAGGCCGACGAGCCGATGAACAAGGCCACCAAGGCCGCGACCGACGCCGGCATCGTCGTCGTCTTCGCCCAGGGCAACGACGGCGACGAGATGACCATGAACAACGAAGCGACCGCGCCCTGGGTGATCGCCGTGGCCGCCGGCACCCAGGCCCGGGGGCTGACCGACTTCAGCTCCGGCGGCATCGACGCCGACGTCGTCGACCCCACGAACTTCGCCGCCGCCGACCTCGCCGGCGATCCCCGCCAGCCGCTGCGGATGGGCCTCTACCACCCGTCGGTGGTGGCCCTCGGCGAGTTCGTCGTCGGGCCCCGGGCGGCGAACACGGTCGTGCCGGTCCTCGGTGCCCGCCACGACGTCGCCCTCCCGCCCGGCCAGCAGGCCTTCTACACCATCATGTCGGGCACTTCGATGGCCTCGCCCGAGGCCTGCGGCATCGTGGCCCTGGTGCTGGAGGCCAATCCGGCGCTGACCCCGGCCGACGTGAAGCGGGTGCTGCAGATCACGGCCAAGCCGATCGCCGACGTGCCGTTCTTCCGCCAGGGCTACGGCAACCTCGACCCGGCGGCGGCGGTGGGCCTGGCCCGCCAGCTGCTCGGCCAGTCACCGGCCGACGTCAACCGCCTCCTCGACGAGCAGCAGGCCGCCCGCGACGCCGGCGTCCTGGCCGGGATGACCCACCCGCTCCACACCACGGCCTGGGCCGGGGACAAGCCCGAGTCGGGCTCCAGCCCCGCCGACAAGGTCCACAAGATCACGGTCGAGCCGGGGACGGGCCGCCTGAAGGTGGTCAACGCCGGGCTGAGCCTGCCGTTCGTGCCCGATCCGGTCCACACGATCGTCGTGCGCGACGCCTCCGGCAAGGAGGTCGGCCAGTCCGACCTCAAGCTGCCGGGTGGGTCCGGCACCGACGTCCTCGACCTCGACCTGACGAAGATGTCCGGCCTGGCCTGGGGGACGTGGACGGTCGAGGTGACCGAGGCGGGGATCCTGCCGGTGGGGTTCGGCTCCGACGAGGCCACGGTGGCGGCGACGTTCGCCAAGGCGCAGAAGCCCGATCCCGTCTCGTCGATCCTGCCGCACAACCTCCCGAAGCTGTCGAAGTCGAAATAGCCGGGTTCTGGATCGGGGGCCCGGCCCCCTTTCCCGACCCGACCTGGGCTTTCTATTCTTCGAACCCATGTCGGGGAACCGGCCGCCACGGGTCCGAACGTTGCTGTGGCCGATCGTCGCGTTCACCGTGCTGGGCGTCGTCGGCACCGCCCTGACGCCGCCGCTGGCCGCCCGCCACCCGTTGCTGCTGATCGCCATGGAGGCCCGGGACCGCAACCTGCTGCTGGCCCGGCATGTCGGGGTCGCCGTCTTCCTCGTGGTGGGGTCGCTGCGCCGGCTGATCTCCGACCCGTTCTTCTACCTGCTCGGCCGTTACCACGGCCGGGTCGGCGTGGCCTGGCTCCAGCGCCACGGCGGCGGCCGGGTGGTGGCGGCCACGGTGCGGGCCTTCCGCCGGGCGGCCTACCCGATGCTGGTCGTCTTCCCCGGGGCGGTGGTGTGCACGCTGGCCGGTGATGCCGGCGTCCCGCCGGCGGCGTTCGGGACCATCGTCGTGATCCGCACGATCGTCGTCGTGCTGATGATCCGCTTCGTGGGCAATGTCTTCGCCGGCCCGGTCGATGCCACCATCCACTTCTTCGACCAGCACCTGGTGGTGACGTCGCTGGCCAGCGTGGCGATGATGGCCGGCTGGGTCCCGTGGGAGCGGCGCTCGGCGGAGACGTCGGCCGAACTCGACCTGGGATAGCCGCGGGGCTCCGGTCGGGTCCGGCGGCGGACCGGCCGACTACGGCGTCGGGGTGACGGTGACCGGGCCGAGACCGAGACGGCCCAGTGGTCCGCCGACGGCCGAGCGGTCGCCGACGGCGACGACGGTGAAGGCCCCCGGCTGGAACCAGCGCCGGGCCACGGTGGCGACGTCGCCGCCGGTGATGCCGGCCAGGCGCCCCGGGCGGTTCCGGTAGTAGTCGACCGGCGCGTCGTAGAGGTAGAGCGTCCGCAGGGTGGAGAGACTGTCGGTGGCGGTGGAGAACAGCGCCGGCAGCGATCCGGCCAGCGACTGCCGGGCCCGGTCGAGCTCGTCGGCGCTGACTCCCGAGGTGGCCAGGCGGTCGGCCTCGGCCAGCGTCTCCCGGACGGCGTCGGCGGTCGTGGGCGTCTGCACGTCCATGGTGATCGTCAGCAGGCCGACCCCGCGCATGGCCTTGACGCGGGAGGAGACGCCGTAGGTGTAGCCCTTGGTCTCCCGGAGGTTCTGGTTGAGGCGGCTGGAGAAGGCGCCGCCGAAGACCTCGTTGGTGACCAGCAGCGGCTCGTAGTCGGGGTCGGCCCGGGCGACCCCGGGCGCGGCGAGGACGAGGGCCGTCTGGGAGCTGTCGGGCTTGTCGACGAGCAGGATGCGCCCGGCCGGCGCCGGCGCCCGGGGGGGACGCGAGGCGGACGGGCCGGTGGTGGAGGAACCGGAGGCGGACGCCGGCGCCGGCGACGGGGCGCCGCCCGTCCACGACCCGAAGGAGCCCTCGGCCAGCGTCCTCGCCTCGGCGGCGGTGACGTCGCCGGCGAGCACGAGGGCGGTGGTGGCCGGCGTGAAGGCCCGGTCGTGGGCCCGGCGGAGGTCGTCCAGCGTGGCGGCCCGCAGCCCGTCCTCCGTCCCGCTGGCCGGATGGGCGTAGGGATCGCCGGCGCCGAACACCGCCCGCTCGGCCACCGTGTCGGCCACGGTGTCGGCGTCGTCCCGGGTCTGGCGGAGGGCGACGAGGTCGTCGTCGCGGACCCGGTCGACCTCGTCGGCCGGGAACGTCGGGTTGCGGACAGCGTCGGCCAGGACGTCGAGGGCGGCGGGGGCGTGGTCGGTGAGGGCCGTGGCCGCCAGCCAGGTGCCGTCCTTGTTGGTGTCGTCGGACAGCGTGGCGCCGGCCGCCTCGAGCTCCCGCGACAGGCCGAGGGCGTCGCGGCTCGTGGTGCCGCCGTCGAGCGTGCCGGTGGTGAGGTCGGCGAGCCCGGCCCGGTCGGGCGGGTCGCCGCCGCTGCCGAGGCGCGACACCAGCGAGGCGCCGACCAGGGGCAGCCGGTGCGACTCCACCAGCCACACCGCCAGCCCGTTGCTCAGCGTGAAGCGCTGCACGGCCGGGAGCGGTGTCGCCGGCGCCGGGCCGGGAGTGGGAACGGTGTTGCGCCAGGGCTCGGCCGAGGGCGTCGGGGCGGCGTTGGCGGCGGGGCTGGCTTCAGGTGCCGGCGGGTCGTCGACCGGCGTCCTGGGGCCGGGCGTGACCTCGATCACCACCCGCCGTCCGGGGTCGAGCTGGCCGGCCACGAAACGGCGCACCCGCTCGGGGGTCACCGCCGCCGTCCGCCGGAGGTCGTCGCCGATGCG
>JAICYE010000276.1 GCA_025934385.1 Acidimicrobiia bacterium
CGGCCACCCGGACCTTGAGGGCGTCGCCGTGGCGGCCGACGACAGCACTGCGGCCGGCGCCGGGCTGAACGTGGACCCGCAGCATGATGCCGTCGGGACCGTCGTCGTAGAGGTCGCTGGGCTCGGACACCGCGTTGCCTTTCGGAAGGGCAGGTGAACCTCCCCGGTATGTGCCTTGGGGGAGGCAGGTGAACCTCCCCAGTATCCTACGGCGGATGGCCTTCCCCCCCGTCGAGTCGTCGGTCGACTTCGTCGCCCTCGAGGAACGCGTCCTCGAGCGGTGGCGGGAGCGCGACGTGTTCGCCGAGAGCCTCCGGCGCCGGGCCCGGGGGACGGGGGGTGCCCCCCCGACCGCGGCGGCGGGAGCCGCCAGCGACAGCTCGCCGGAGTGGGTCTTCTACGAGGGCCCACCCACGGCCAACGGCCGGCCGGGCCTCCACCACGTCTGGGCCCGGTCGTTCAAGGACCTCTTCCCCCGCTTCCACACGATGCGGGGCCGCTACGTCGCCCGCAAGGGCGGGTGGGACTGCCACGGCCTGCCCGTCGAGGTGGAGATCGAGCGGGAACTCGGCCTGTCGGGCAAGACGCAGATCCGGGAGTTCGGGATCGAGGAGTTCAACCGTCGCTGCCGGGAGTCGGTCCACCGCTACGTGTCGGAGTGGGAGGCGCTCACCGAGCGGATGGGCATGTGGCTCGACACCGCCGGCGCCTACTGGACCCTCGACAACAGCTTCATCGAGACGGTCTGGTGGCTCGTCCGGCAGATGTGGGACAAGGGCCTCCTCTACGAGGGCTTCAAGGTGGTCCCGTACTGCGGCCGGTGCGGGACGGCGCTGTCGAGCCACGAGGTGGCCCAGGGCTACCAGGACGTCACCGAGGACTCCGTCTACGTCCGCTTCCCGGTCGAGGGTGCGGACTTCGACCTCCTGGTGTGGACGACGACGCCCTGGACGCTGATCTCCAACGTCGCCGCCGCCGTGGGCCCCGACGTGGAGTACGTGCGGGTCCACCGGCCGGGGGTCGAGCGCGACGTCGTCCTCGGCCGGGAGCGGGTCGAGGCCGTGCTCGGCCCGGAGGAGGAGGGCGGCTGGCAGGTCGTCGACACGCTGCGAGCCGCCGACCTGGCCGGCCTCCGGTACCGGCGGCCGTTCGACTTCGTCCCCGTCGACGACGCCGATGCGAACCGTGTCGTCGTGGCCGACTTCGTCACCACGGTGGACGGGTCGGGGATCGTCCACCTCGCCCCCGCCTTCGGCGAGGTCGACCGCGAGGTCGGCGAGGCCGAGGGGCTGCCGATGCTCAACCCGGTCGACACCGCCGGCCGGTTCGAGGCGATCGTCGAGCCGTGGGCCGGGCTGTTCGTGAAGGACGCCGACGCCGGCATCATCGACGTCCTGCGGTCGTCGGGCCGGCTGGAGAAGGTCGAGCCCTACGAGCACTCCTACCCGCACTGCTGGCGGTGCGGGACGCCGCTCATCTACTACGCCAAGACCTCGTGGTTCGCCCGGACCCAGGCCGAGAAGGCGGCGCTGCTGGAGCAGAACGAGGCCATCGCCTGGCACCCCGAGCACATCAAGCACGGCCGCTTCGGCGACTGGCTGGAGAACAACATCGACTGGGCGCTGTCCCGGGACCGCTACTGGGGGACGCCGCTGCCGGTGTGGCGCTGCGCCGGTGGGACGGCGCACGACACCTGCATCGGGTCGGTGGCCGAACTCGGCGGGCTGGCCGGCCGCGACCTGTCCGGCCTCGATCTCCACCGGCCCTACGTCGACGACGTGACGTTCCCCTGCCCGGTCGAGGACTGCGGGGCCACGGCGACGCGCCTCGAACCGGTCCTCGACGCCTGGTTCGACTCGGGATCGATGCCGGGCGCCCAGTTCCACCACCCGTTCGCCGCCGACGGGGTGTTCGAGCGCCGCTTCCCCGCCGACTTCATCTGCGAGGCCATCGACCAGACCCGGGGCTGGTTCTATTCGCTGCTGGCCGTCAACACGCTGGTGTTCGGGCAGACGCCGTACCGCAACGTCGTCTGCCTGGCCCACGTCGTGGATCAGGACGGGGCCAAGATGTCGAAGTCCAAGGGCAACGTCCTCGACCCCTGGGAGATCTTCCGCACCAAGGGTGCCGACCCGTTGCGCTGGTACTTCTTCTCGGCCGGGTCGCCGTGGACCAACCGCCGCGTCTACGGCGAGGGGATCGACGAATCGATCCGCAAGTTCCTCCTCACGCTGTGGAACACGCTGTCGTTCTTCGTCACCTACGCCAACCTCGACGATCTCCAGCCCGGCGACCTGTCGCTCCCGGACCCGCCGCGTCATGTCCTCGACCGCTGGCTCGACTCGCGGCGGGAGGCCACGGTGCAGGTGGTCACCGACGCCCTCGAGGCCTACGACACCCTGGCCGCCGCCCAGGCGCTGGAGTCCTTCGTCGACGAGCTGTCGAACTGGTACGTCCGCCGGAGCCGCCCGCGGTTCTGGAAGGCCCGGGACCGGCACGCCTTCCGGGCCCTGTTCGAGAGCCTGCGGACGGTGTCGCTCCTGCTGGCGCCCTTCTGCCCCTTCGTGGCCGACGAGATCTACCGGATCCTCGGGGGCGAGGGCGGCTCCGTCCACCTCGAGGACTGGCCAGAGGTCGATGCCGGCCTCCTGCGCCCCGAGCTCGAGGCGGAGATGACCCTGGCCCGCCGGCTGGTGGCGCTGGGCCGGGCCGCCCGGGGCGACGCCCGCATGAAGGTCCGCCAGCCGCTGCGGCGGGCGTTGCTGCTCGTGCCGGGCGGCGGCCGCCTGTCGGCCGAGGTCGCCGCCCAGGTCTCCGAGGAGCTCAACGTCAAGAGCCTCGAGGTGGTGGAGAGCCTGGCCGGCCTCGTCCGCTATTCCGTGGTGCCGAACTTCCGGGCCCTCGGCCCCCGGCTCGGCCCGAGGATGCCGGCGGTGAAGGCGGCGCTGGCGTCCGCCGACGGTGCCCTCGTCAGCCGCTCCCTGGAAGAGACGGGCTCGTTCACGGTGACGGTCGCCGGCGAGGACGTCGTCCTCGACGCCGCCGAACTCGAGGTCCGGGCCGAGGAGCACGAGGAGTTCGCCCTCACGCAGGACGGGCCCTACGCCGTGGCCCTCGACCTCACCGTCGACGACGAGCTGCGGCTCGAGGGCCTGGCCCGGGAGCTGGCCCGGGCGGTCAACGACCACCGCAAGGCCAGCGGGCTGGCCATCGCCGACCGGATCAAGGTCCGGCTGTGGGCCGACGGCCTCGTGGCCGAGGCGGCGGAGCGCCACGGCGAGTGGATCGCCGGCGAGGTGCTAGCCGTCGACTGGCAGGTGAACCCCGACGACAGCCCGTCCGGCGCCACCCTCGACGTCGAGGGCACGCCGGTGGTCGGCTCGGTCGAAGTCGCCTAGCGGAGACGTCCCTAGCGGGAGGCCTGCTTCAGCGCGCCCTCGATCCGCTGGAGGACGCCGGCCCGGTTCTTGTGCCGCTGCTCGTAGGTGCGGAGCTTGCGCAGGTCCGCCGCGGTCAGCCCGACGAGCTGGGCCTGGATCTGGGGGACGGTGAGGCCGTCGTACCCCTCGATCGGCAGGTTGGCCGCCGCCTTCGACGGCGCCTTGGCCGCCGCCCGGGACGGCTTGGCCGCCGCCGGAGCCGGACGGGTGCCGCCGACCTCCCGGGTGAGCAGCCCGTCGATGCGGGCCAGGATGCTGGCCCGGGCCTTCCCGGCCGCCTCCTCCTCCCGGACCATCTTCAGGTCCTCGGCGTCGAGGCCCGCCAGCAGGGGGAGGATCTCGGTGACCCGCAGCTGGTGGTAGCGGTCGATCGGGAAGTCCTTCCGGACCCCGCCGGCAGGCGACGACGAGGAGACGTCGGCATAGTCGGCCCCGGAGTCGAGCTCGAAGTCGGACGCCGCCCAGTCGCGGTCCCGCGGCGAGGCCCAGTCGACATCGTCGGGCTCGACCTCGGCGATCTCCTCTTCGTCCTCCTCGAGGAGCCGGCCCTGCTGCCCGGCCGAGCCGATCGGGCCGGGGGCCCAGGCGTGCTCGGAGGTGTCGGCCTCGGCCTCGGCCTCGAGCAGGGCGTCGACGCGGGCCAGGATCCAGGGGTGGGCCCGGCCCGAGGCCTCCCGCTGGCGGACCATCTCGAGCTCGGCCGGCTCGAGGTCACCGAGCAGGGGCAGGACCTCGACGACCTCCCGCCGCTCGTAGTCCGCGATCGGGAACTCGCGGCCGCCAGCCGGGCGGGCCGCGGCCGGCCGGCGCTCGGCGCCGGCGTCGGCGGCCACC
>JAICYE010000029.1 GCA_025934385.1 Acidimicrobiia bacterium
CCTGCTGGTGCCTTCCCTCGGCCTCGGCACGGCCCCGGCAGTGGCCGCCCTGGGCCTCTACTCGGTGCTGCCGGTGCTGCGGAACACGGTGGTCGGGCTGGCCGAGGTCCCGTCCGACGCCGTCGAGGCCGCCCGGGGTATGGGCATGACCGAGACGCAGGCGCTGTGGCGGGTGCGGCTGCCGCTGGCGCTGCCGGTGGTGGTCGGCGGCGTCCGCGTGGCGGCGGTGACGGCGGTGGGCGTGGCCACGGTGGCGGCGCTGGTGGCGGCCGGCGGGCTCGGCGATTCGATTTTCGCCGGACTGCGGGCCGACGACCCGACCGAGGTCCTGGCGGCCACGCTGCTCGTCGCCGGGCTGGCCCTGGCCGTCGACGGCGGCCTGGCCCTGGTGGAGCGGCTCCTGCGCCGTGGCCCGGGCCAGCCGGTGTGGCGACGGTGATCCGCTACGACGAGGCGACCAAGCGCTACGGCGCCGACCCGCCGGCCCTCGACCGGCTGTCGCTCGAAGTGCCGGCGGGGGAGACGTGCGTGCTGGTCGGGCCGTCGGGGGGCGGCAAGACGACCGCCCTCAAGCTGGTCAACCGCCTGGTGGAGCCGACCTCGGGCCGGGTCCTGATCGACGGGCGCGACGTCACCTCCACCGACCCGGTCACGCTGCGCCGGGGGATCGGCTACGTCATCCAGCAGGTCGGGCTGTTCCCCCACCTGGACGTGGCCGCCAACGTGGCCACCGTCCCCCGGCTCCTCGGCTGGGACCGCCACCGGATCGACACCCGCGTCGACGAGCTCCTCGACCTCGTCGGGCTCGACCCGGCCACGTATCGCCGACGGCGGCCCGACGAGCTGTCCGGCGGGCAACGGCAGCGGGGCGGCGTCGCCCGGGCCCTGGCCGCCGACCCGCCGGTCCTGCTGATGGACGAGCCGTTCGGCGCCGTCGACCCCGTTACCCGGGCCCGGCTGCAGGACGAGTTCCTCGGGCTCCAGCGGCGGTTGCGGCGGACGGTGGTGCTGGTGACCCACGACATCGACGAGGCGCTCCGGCTCGGCGACCGGCTGGCCGTCCTGGCCGGCGGCGGGCGCCTGGAGCAGTACGGGACCCCGGCCGACGTCCTGGCCCGGCCGGCGACGCCGTTCGTGGCCGACTTCGTCGGTGCCGGCCGGACGCTCCGCCGGCTCGACCTGCTCCCGGCCGCCAGCGCCCTCGCCCTCTCACGCCCCGCCGCCGTCGACGGCCCGACGGTCTCGGCGGCCGGCACCCTGGCCGACGTGATGACCGCCCTGCTGACGACCGACGCCCCCTCCGTCCGGGTGGTGGACGGCGACGCGACACTCGGCATCGTGACGCTGGAGTCGATCCGGACGGCGCTGCGCCGCGACACCGGGCCTCAACCAGAACCTCCCGTTGACAGTGAGGCCGAAGATAGATGAGGAGGCATCTGCGGCTCGTGGCGACTCCTGTGGTGCTGGTGGCCGCGGCCATGGCGGTCGTGGTCTGGGCCCACACGGGCGCCGACGTCGCCGAACTCGGCGTCCTGCGGACGGGCCGCCTCTGGGTGCGGGTCCGGGAGCACATCGCCCTTTGCGCTGTCTCGACCGCCCTGGCCGTGGCGGTGGCGGTGCCGGCCGGCGTGGCCGCCACCCGGCCGGGCCTGCGCCGCCTGGCCCCGCCGCTCCTGTTCGTGGCCAACGTCGGCCAGTCGGTGCCGACGATCGCCGTGCTGGCGCTGGCCTTTTCGGTGACCGGGATCGGATTCCGCACGGCGGTGATCGGGCTGTGGGCCTATTCGCTGCTGCCGGTGCTGCGCAACACCGTGGCCGGCCTGGCCGGCGTCGACCCGGCGGTGGTGGAGGCCGCCCGGGGCATGGGCATGAGCCCGGCCCAAGTGCTGCGGCGGGTGGAACTGCCGCTGGCCTGGCCCGTCCTGGTGGCCGGCGTCCGCACGGCCGCCGTCGTCAACGTCGGCACCGCCGCCCTGGCCACGTTCGTCGGCGCCGGCGGCCTCGGCGCCCTCATCACGGTCGGCCTCGACAACCAGCGCGACCGCATCCTCTACACGGGCGCGGCGCTCACCGCCCTCCTCGCCCTGGCCGTCGACTGGGCCGTCGCCACCCTCGCCGAGCTGACGGCGCGTGGTTCGCGGTGAGCGGCCCGGGGAAGCATTCCGGTATGGAAGAGAATCCCGTCCCGGACGAGAAGAAGCCCCGGTTCGACCCGAAGAGCGGCAAGACCGAGCCGCCCGCCAGCGAGGTGGAGGGCGCCCGGATCATGGCCAACGAGGCCCGCGAGGAACTCGAGGACGAGCTGCCGCTGGAAGACAAGGAAGTCCGCCAGCTGGCCGAGGACTACGTCACCCGGCGGGGTGCCGACGACACCGAGGACTTCGAGGAGTACGTCGAGGAACAGGCCGGGCGCTCAGGCCGAGCGTGACGCCGAGCAGCGGGCCACGAGGGCGAGCAGCTCGTCGCCGTAGCGTTCGACCTTGAGCGGACCGAGGCCCGGGAGGGCCATCAGCGCGCCCCGGTCGGCCGGGAGCGCCTCGGCCACGGCGGCCAGCGTGGCGTCGTGGAAGATCACCTGGGCCGGCACGGCCGACGCCCGGGCCAGCGCCTTGCGCCAGGCCACGAGCTCAGCCAGGACCCGGGGGTCGGCCGCTTCCCCGACCATCGGCCGGGGGCGCCCGGCGGCGGCCCGGGCCCGGGCCAGGCGGGCCCGCTCGGCGGTGATAGCCGCCTGCCAGTCGCCGTCGCCACCGGGCCCGAAGGCGGCCAGAGCGGCCTCGATGGAAGCCAGATAGGGGCTGGCCTGGCGCGACATCTCCCGACCGCCGAGCGTGCGGCGCTGCGCCCAGCTGAGGTGCAGCTCCCGCTCCGCCCGGGTGAGGGCGACGTAGAGCAGCCGCCGCTCCTCGGCCAGGGCGGCGGGCGTCTCGGCGTAGGCGATCGGCACGAGGCCACGCTCGAGCCCGGTCAGGAACACGACCGGCCACTCCAGGCCCTTGGCCTTGTGGAAGGTGAGCAGCTCGATGGCGTCGGTGGCGGTCGGGTCTTCGTCGGCGAGCGCCGTAACCAGGTAGGCCAGGAACCCGGCGGCGGTGCCGTCGCCGTCGCCGGCCGACAGGTAGTCGTGGCCGAGGCGGACGAGGGCGTCGACGTGGTCCCGCCGGTCGCGGGCCGCCTCCTCGCCGCCGCCGGCCTCCTCGGCCCATTCCACGAGGCAGGCCAGATGGGCGACGAGCGGCAGGCCGGGCGCGGCGGCGGCCGCCCGGCGGAGCTCCTCGAGGCCGGCGACCACCGCCGGCCGGTCGAGGAAGCGGGCCGCCCCCCGCACCCGGTAGGGGACGCCGGCCGCCCGCAGGGCCGCCTCCAGCGGCGCCGACTGGGCGTTGGTCCGGTAGAGGACGGCGGTGCCGGACCACGGCGCGCCGGGCTGGTGGGCGGCCTGCAGCGCCCGGGACAGCGCGCCGGCCTCGTCTCGGTCGGAGGCGTAGGCCGTGATCGTCGGCAGCGGCCCGTCGGCCAGCGTCGGCCGCAGCGGCTTCTTGCTCCGGGCCCCGCCGGGCAGGACGGCGTGGGCGGCGGCGAGCACCTGGGGCGTCGACCGGTAGTTCTCCTCCAGCCGGACGACCCCGGCCCCGGGGAAGTGGCGGGAAAAATGCACCAGATAGCCGGCGTCGGCCCCGGTGAAGCCGTAGACGGCCTGGTCGTCGTCGCCGACGACGCAGAGGTCACGGCGGCCGCCGAGCCAGAGGCGCAGAAGCCGGAACTGGGCGGGGTTCACGTCCTGGAACTCGTCGACGAACAGGTGCCGGTGTTGCCACCGGACGACGGCGGCGAACTCGGCGTCGGTCTCCAGCGCGTCGCCCAGGCGCCAGAGCAGGTCGTCGAAGTCGACCACGCCCCGGTGGCCCTTCTCGGTCTCGTAGCGGTCGTAGAGCGAGGCGATCTCGACGGCCGGGCGGGACGTGGCCCGCCCGGCGGCGGCGACCGCCTCCTCGTAGGCATCGGGGACGATCAGACGGGCCTTGGCCCACTCGATCTCGCCGGCCACCTCGGCCGCCTCCGCTCCGACGGCCGGGCCGCCGCCGAGGAGCGGAGCCAGGATCCGGGCCTTGCGCTCCAGCAACGCCGGCACCGCCTCCCCGCGGTCGCGCCAGCGGCGGCGGAGCTGGGCCAGGGCCAGGCCGTGGAACGTGCCCGACGTGACGGCCCGGCCGACGCCGAGCCCGCCGAGCCGGTCGGACAGCTCGCCGGCGGCCTTGCGGGTGAAGGTGACGGCCAGGACGTGCCGGGCCTCGACGACGCCCGTCGCCGCCAGCCAGGCGATCCGCCGGGTGAGGACGCGGGTCTTCCCCGAGCCGGCCCCGGCCAGGATGGCCAGCGGCGCGGCGGAGGTGGTGACGGCCTCCCGCTGGCGCTCGTTCAGATCGGACAGGAGCCGGTCGCCATCGCCCATGAGGGGACGGTACCGGCGGACTGTGACAGGAATGGTGGATACCGGCGAGCCGGGACCTCTGCGACTCCGTCACCGATTCCTTCCGGACGGCCGTTGACGGGCCGGCCGGGCCGCCGGTATCGTTTCCCTCGGCGGTCAGGCCTGCAAGGGCCGGGCGGCCGGAGGGAGCACCGGAGCCAGGGTGCCGAGTCCGTCCTCGGGCGGAGAGCGGCGCCACCGAAGCCGGTCCCGCGAGGGGCAGGCGAACCGGGGCGAGGGTGGATCCCGAGCGGGGAAACGGCCCCGAGGAGCACGGAACCCGGGTTCGCCCGGCGAAGGCTACTCGGGGCTTCCTCGCGTCTTGAGCAGCTCTTCGACGACGGCGACCTCGGCGGCGAGGTGCTCCCGCAGCCCGGAGACGATGGCGCCCTCCACCTTCCGGCCCACCAGGGGCACCCGTACCACGACGTCGCCCTGCGACATCCGCCGGGTCTGTCCGTCCCCGGCCGGCTCGAACCGGGACGAACCGTCGAAGCGGAGCCGGTCGGCGTAGTTGTCGGGCTTCATCGTGAACGCCACGGTGTGCCGCGACAGGTCGTGGACCGACTCCTCCACCCAGCTCAGCTTCTCCGGGTCGACGACCTTCGTCACGGCCGGCGAGAGATTCCCGGTGAACCGGAAGCGCACCGCCAGCCGCACCTCGGAGCCGTCCTCCCGCCGGTCGAGGACTTCGGGGCGCCCCAGCTTCGGCAGCTCCCCGAGCCGCTGGTAGAAGCGGGGCTCGGTGTAGAGGCGGGCCACCGACTCCATCGCCCCGTCGATGACCTGCTCGATCTCGAACCGCATGGCCGGCCACGCTATTGCGTAGGCTGCGAACCGTGGTGAACCAGTTTGCGGTGTGGGCCCTCGGCGCCGACCGGCCGGGCATCGTGGCCGCCGTGACCGGCGTGCTGCTCCGGATGGGCTGCAACCTGAAGGACTGTTCGATGACCGTGCTGTCGCGGCACTTCGCCATGATGATGCTGGTCGAGGCGCCCGACGACGTGCCCGCCCACGCCCTCGAGGCGGCGCTGGCGGAGGCCGAGGCCAACTTCGACCTCACGGTGGCCGTCCGCCCGCTCGGCGAGGGGGCGATGCTGTTCGTCGAGGGCGAGCCGTTCATCGTCTCCGTCTACGGCTCCGACCACCCGGGGATCGTCCACCACATCGCCAGCGTCCTCGCCGACCACAGCGTGAACATCACCGACGTCAACACCCGCGTCCTCGGCGAGGAGGACGGCGAGCCGGTCTACGCCATGCTGCTCGAGGTGACGCTGCCCCGCAGCCTCGACCCGGCCGCCCTCGACAACCGGATCCAGGCGGTGGCCAAGGAACTCGGCGTCGACGCCAGCCTCCACCCGGCCGACGCGGACGTCCTCTAGGTCCCGGCCGAGGCAACCGGCCGGTGCCCGTCCGCCCCGTCGTCCGCCTGCCGGAGCATGTGCTGAAGCGGGTGGCCGACCCGATCGGCGAGATCGGGCCGGAGGAGAAGGCGCTCGCCGCCGATCTCCTCGACACGATGTTCGCCTCGCCGTCGTGCGTCGGCGTGGCCGCCCCGCAGATCGGCGTCTCCCTGCGGGCCTTCTCCGTTGACGTGACCGGTCACAAGAAGGCCGACTCCTGCCACGGCCCCCTCGTCCTCTTCAACCCCGTGCTCGTCCTGGCCCGGCACCAGGAGCTGGCCCGGGAGGGCTGCCTGTCGGTGCCCGACTTCACCGGCAACGTCGCCCGGGCGACCGAGGTCGTGGTGCGGGGGCTCACGCCCGACGGCGTGCCCCGGGTGATCGAGGCCAACGCCTTCGAGGCCCGGGCTTTGCTCCACGAGCTCGACCATCTGGACGGGCTGCTGTTCATCGACCGCGTTGGCTCGCTCTCGACCGATGTGTTCCGCCGCAAGCGGTACAGGTGAGTCGTACGCTTGGACCATGCCCTTTCCGAAGCGGCTCCTGCTCGACGGGGAGACGGTCGCCCTCGACCTCCGCCCGCACTGGTGGTTCTTCGCCGGGCCGCTGTTCGCCGGCATCCCGGTGCTGGCGCTCCTCGTCGTGGCGCTGAAGCAGAACGGCGACGTGCAGACCGTGATGCTGTGGATGACCGCCGCCGTGGCGCTCGGCTGGGCGGTGTGGCTCGGCAGCCGGCTGGTCAGCTGGCAGACGACGCATTTTCTCGTCACCAGCGACCGGCTCGTGTTCCGGTCGGGGATCCTGGCCCGGCACACCCGCGACATCCCGCTGGAACGGGTCAACGACCTCGCTTCCAGCCAGTCGTTCTTCGAGCGGATGATCGGCGCCGGAAACCTGCTGATCGAGTCGGCGGGGGAGCGGGGGCAGGAGACGTTCAGCGACATCCCTCATCCCGACGCCGTGCAGCAGGAGATCTACCGGCAGATGGAGGCCAACAACGCCCGCCTGAGCGGGGCCGCCGTCCCCCGCCAGCCGTCGGTGACCGACCAGATCGCCGCGCTGGCCGACCTGCGCGACCGCGGTGCCATCAGCCCGGCCGAGTACGAGGCCAAGAAGGCGCAACTGCTCGACCGCCTGTGAGAGTCGTTTCACTCGTCCCGTCGGCCACCGAAACGCTGCTGGCGCTCGGGGTCACGCCGATCGCCTGCACCCGCTTCTGCGAGCAGCCCGGCATCGACACGGTCGGCGGCACCAAGGACCCCGACGTCGCCGGGATCTCATTGCTCCGGCCCGATCTCGTCGTCGTCAACGACGAGGAGAACCGCTTCGACGACGTCGACCGGCTCCGCAAGCTCGGCCTGCCGATCCATGAGATGTCGCCCCGGTCGGTGGCCGAGGTCGGGCCGGCGGTGGCGGCGCTGGCCGCGGCCGTCGGCGCCGAGCTGCCCGAGCCGTTCGGCCCCGAGGCCTGGGGGGCCTGGCGGGAGCCGCGCCGGCGGCAACGGCGGGGGGAACCCCGCCGCACGTTCGTGCCCGTCTGGCGCCGGCCGTGGATGACGCTGGCCGGCGACACCTATGGTTCGTCGCTGCTCCAGCTGCTCGGCTGCTTCAACGTCTTCACCAACGGTGGCGTCCGCTATCCGACCGTGGAGCTGGCCGAGGCCGCCGGCCGCACACCGGACCTCGTGCTGCTCCCGACCGAGCCGTACCCGTTCAAGGAGCGGCACGTCGCCGAGGTCGCTGAGGCCCTCCCCGACGCCGAGGTGACCATCGTCGACGGCCAAGACCTGTTCTGGTGGGGCATCCGCACCCCGGCGGCGGTCGACCGCCTGTCGGCGGCGCTCGCCGGGCGCTGAGCTGCGTGTGCGGGGGGCCGTCTGGACCCGCTGCGGCGATCCGCCTCTTCGAGAGAACCGGCATTCGCCCGCCGCGGCTGGTGTTGACGGAACGCCTGGTGGGCGGCCCTGGCCTCGTCGAAACCCGGCCCGGTTCGGCACGTACGAGCGTCTGGCCGCGGAGGGCCTGGGCCGCGTGACCGTAGCGCTCGACAGCAAGATCCGGTCAAGCGCGGGTTTCAGACGCCTGGACCGGATGCACACACCGGGTACCGCAACCTGTTGCGGTCGGTGAACATCGACGGCCGTGAACACCCCGTTGGGCGCAACCGGTCGCGGTATACGGGTGGAGCCACGACCGCTTCGGCGTTCCTGTGCAACACCCCCTGTTGCGGAGGAACGCCGGTCCGCGGTGCCCGTCCGCAAATGCCGGGACTGCGTGCGGGGCCGACAAGGCCGGGACGGGATTTCGGGGTCACCGGGCCGACCGACCCCCCACGGGAGTCTCACCCGTTTGGCCGGGAACTCACCCGGGCGCTGAGATCGGCAGGTGCAGGAGTGTCGGCCGGCCGGCCTCGAAGGCCGCCCGGGTGGCCTCGGTCACGTCGGCCGGCTTCTCCACCCGGTGGGCGTCGACGCCCAGTGACCGGGCCAGGCCCACGTGGTCGACCGGTGGCGAGTCGAGGTCCATGGCCACGAACCGGCCGGCCCGGGCGGACGGGCTGCCCGACTCCACGAGATTCAGCTTGAGGATGCCGTACTGGCGGTTGTCGACCACGGCGATGACGACCGGGAGCTGTTCGTGGGCCGCCGTCCACAGCGCCTGGGCGGAGTACATGATCGATCCGTCGCCGACGATGCAGAGGACCGGCTGGTCGGGTCGGGCCAGCTGCACGCCGAGGGCGGCGGGGACACCCCAGCCGAGACCGCCGCCCCGGCAGAAGAAGTAGGAGCCCGGCGTCCTCGACCTGTACAGCCTGCGGACGTGGAAGCCGGTGGTGATCGCCTCGTCGACCAGGGCGCCGCCGGGCGGAAGCGCGGCCAGGAGGGCGTGGGTGGCGGCGAACGGGTGCATCGGGGTGTCGGCGGCTCGTTCGGCCGCCATGGCGGCGAAGCGCTCTGCCGTGCCCTCGGCCGCGGCGGCGGCCCGCTCGAGCGCCGCGGCCACGGCGGCGGCGTCGACCCTGCTACGCACCAGCGGGAGCAGGGCGTGCAAGCTGGCGCCGATGTCGCCGGAGCTGCCGAAGCGCGTCGGGAGGTCCCGGCCGACCAGCGCCGGGTCGGCGGTCAGGTGGAGCAGCTCGGCGCCGGGCGGCAGCGGCGACGCCGGCGTGTACGGGTAGACGAGGAACGCCTTGGCCCCGATGACGAAGATGCGCCGGTAGCGCGACAGCGTGGCCGCCACGGCGGCCGCGCTGAAGGTCAGCATGCCCGTCCACAGCGGGTGGTCGGTGGGGAAGTCCAGGTTCGAGTACAGCGGCGCGCCGTAGACGCGGGCGCCGAGCGCCTCGGCCAGGGCGGTCAACTCGGCCAGTGCCCCGCCGGCGGCCACCTCGTCGCCGACGACCAGCGCCAGTTCGTCGGGCGCCGCCTCGGCCAGCAGCCCGGCCAGCTCCTCGAGCCCGCCGGCCACCGCCGCGTGGCTGAGCTGCGACCGGGGCGGCACGTCGACGTCGCCGTCCTCCTCGAGGACGTCCATGGGGATCGAGACGAACACCGGCCCGGCCGGCGGCGTCGCCGCCGCCAGGAACGCCCGCCGCAGCACCGGCGCCAGCTCGGCGAGGTGGCGGACCTCGTGCTGCCACCTGGTCGCGGCCCGGGCCAGGCCGGTCAGGTCGCCGGACAGGATCGGCTCGGCCAGCAGATGGCGCCGGTCCTGCTGGCCGGCGGTGACGACCATCGGCGTGCGGTTGGCCAGGGCGTTGGTGAGGTTGCCCATCCCGCCGCCGAGCCCGGCCACGGTGTGGAGGTTCACGAAGCTCGGCCGGCCGCTGGCCTGGGCGTAGCCGTCGGCCATGGCCACGGCCACGTTCTCCTGCAGGCCGAGCACGTAGTGGAGCTCGGGATGGTCGGCCAGGGCGTCGACGAAGGGCAGCTCGGTGGTCCCCGGATTCCCGAAGCAGTGCACGACGCCTTCGGTGCGAAGCACCTCCAGCAGGACATTCCGCCCGTTCGTCGTGGCCATCGCCCGTCCTCCTCGTGCCCCGCCTGCACCGTAATCGGGGACGAAGCGGTCAATCGCAAGAGGGCCCGGGAGGCTCGGTCGAGGAGGCGTCGAAACCCATTTCGTGTCGCCCGCAATGCTCCGGAGGATTCGATGACCCTGCCCCTGCGGTGGCGCGTCGCCAGCGCCGTGACCTCGCTCCTCGCCGTAGCCGCCCTGGCCGCGCCCGCCGGCGGCGCCAACGTCACCACAGCGTCGCTCACCGACGCGGTCGGTGACACGCAGCCGACCACGGTGCCGCAGGCCGACATCACCACCAGCACGGCCACGTTCAAGCCGACGGAGATCGCCTTCACCGTCGTGACGTCGTCGCCCGAGGACCCCCGAACGTCGCCGAACTGGGCCCAGCCGGCCAGCAAGATCAGCTGGCTGATCCGCACCTCGTCGGCCGCGCCGGGCTTCGACTACGAGCTGCGCTACCAGGCGATCAACGGCGCCCTGGTGGCCAACGTCTACCGCGCTTCCGACCCGACCAACGCCATCTGCGCCGCCAGCAAGGTCGACTACAGCGGCCACACCTACCGGGCGTCGATCGACCCGGCCTGCATCGGTCGGCCCGGAAGCCTGACCTACGCCGCCACGATCGCCTACCAGCTCAACCCCGACACGCTGGTGACCGACGGGCCCGACAACGACACGTACTCGGCGATGCTCACCCGGCCGTCGCTGGGTTACTGGCTGGTGGGCCGGGACGGCGGCATCTTCGCCTTCGGCGACGCCCCCTTCGCCGGCTCGACCGGCGGCATCCACCTCAACCAGCCCATCGTCGGCATGGCCTCCAACCCGGCCGGCACCGGCTACTGGTTCGTGGCCTCCGACGGCGGCGTCTTCGCCTTCGGCGACGCGCCGTTCTTCGGCTCCACCGGTTCCCTGCACCTCAACAAGCCGATCGTGGGCATCGCGCCGGTGCCGAGCGGCCAGGGCTACTACCTGGTGGCCTCCGACGGCGGCATCTTCGCCTTCGGCCCCGACGCCAAGTTCCGGGGCTCCACCGGTTCGCTGCACCTCAACAAGCCGATCGTCGGCATGACCGTCACGCCCAACGGCCGCGGCTACTGGCTGGTGGCGTCCGACGGGGGCGTGTTCTCCTTCGGCAACGGCGCCAGCTTCTTCGGCTCCACCGGCAGCATCAAGCTGGCCCAGCCGATCATCGGGATCGCCCCGACCAACAGCAACCAGGGCTACTGGTTCGTGGCCGCCGACGGCGGGATCTTCAGCTTCGGCGACGCCCTGTCGTTCACGCCGAAGCTCGGCGGGGCGCCGGCGACCGGCGTGACCGCCGCCCCCGACGGCAAGGGGCTGTGGGTCACCCGGGCCGACGGCACCGTCAACGCCTACGGGAGCGCCCCGGACTTCGGCAGCCTCACCGTGGCGCCCGCCCAGCCCATCGTCGGCATCGCCTCCCTCAACGTGACGACGTCCCCGGCCCCGGCGCCGGCCCCGTAGTCCCACCACC
>JAICYE010000238.1 GCA_025934385.1 Acidimicrobiia bacterium
CGGCGGAGGCCGGGCGGGGGGGGCGGGGGCGCCCAGGGTTACAGCCCGGCGGGGGGGGCGGCGGCGGCCAGGGAGTCAAACGGGCGGGGGGGGCGGGGGGGGCGCCGCCGGAACAGCGCCCGGGGGCGCCCGGGGGGGTGCCCCGGGGGGGCCCCCGGGCCCCCCCCCCGGCGTGTCCGCGGGGGCGCCCCCGGCCCCCCCGCCCGGCCTCCGCCGGGCTCCTCCGTAGCGTGGGCTTCGCCCACGCCGGCCGTGTCCGATGAGCGCCCGGCGCCAACTGAACGCCGGTCAGCTCCGGGCGACCTCGGCCGCGCCCTCGAAGTCGACCATGTGCACGGCGACGTCGAGCGCGCCGGCGACGTGGGCCCGGCAGTTGGCCGCCGCCCGCCGGCACAGCTCGTGCAGCGGTTCGACCGCGCCGGCCGCGGTGCAGACCTCGAAGAAGTACCGGGCGGTGGCGGTCTCGGTGGCGGCGTCGATGATGTCGGGCGGCGCGCCGGCGCCCCGGGCCACCTCGGCCAGCAGGTCGGTGTCGACCTTCGAGCGGTGGAAGTGGGTCATCATCACGCCGGCCGCCAGCTTGGTGATCTTTCCGGCCATGCCGACGAAGACGGCCCGGCGCATCCCGGCGCCGGCGGCGTGCCGCAGGGCAATGCCGGTGAAGTCGCCGACCTCGACGACGCACACCGGCGGCACATCCGGCCAGGTGCGCAGGGCGTAGGCCTCGGACCGGCTGCCGGTGGCCAGCACGACGCAGTCGTGGCCCTGGGCGGCGGCCACGTCGATCTGCTGCACAACCGACGCCCGGTAGGAGGCGGTAGAGAACGGCTTCACGATCCCCGTCGTGCCGAGGATCGAGATGCCCCCGACGATCCCCAGCCGCTCGTTGGTCGTCCTGGCCGCCATCTGCTGCCCGCCCGGCACCGAGAACGTGACCACCAGCGGCCGGTCGGTCACCTCGGCCAGGGCGGCCAGGATCATGGCCCGGGGGACGCGGTTGATGGCCGGCGCCCCCACCGGCAGCCCGAGCCCGGGCAGCGTCACCGTCCCGATCCCGTCGCCGGCCCGGAGCTCGGGCGGCGGCGCGTCGGCCAAGGCCACCGCCGCGGTCATGCGGGCGCCGTCGGTGCAGTCGGGGTCGTCGCCGGCGTCCTTCACGACGACCGCCTCCCACGGCTCGCCCGACGGCCCGGCCTCGACGGCAAACATAACCCGCTGCCCGGAGGGAAGACCGACATCGACCGTGCCGGGCCGGAGACCGGTGCTCAGCCCGATCGCCGCCGCCTTGGCCGCCGCCGAGGCGCACGTGCCGGTCGTCCAGCCCGTCCGCAGCCCCGACGTCCGCTCGGCCACCTCGGGTGACAGCTCCGGCTCGACGGGTGTCGGCTGCCTGGCGGCGGGATCGGTGGTCATGGCCCGCCCATTGTCCCCGCCCCGGGCCGGCTGACGTCGACCGGGAGGACCCTGAGCGGACAACCCACAGAATCTGTGGGGAAAGCGCTCGGGGTTCGGACCCGCAGGCCGCCGGCGATCAGGGGGGAGCGTCGGGCGCCTCCAGCAGGGGGCCCGGGCCCTCCCCCGGGCTGGCCCACCAGCCGACGGCTACGCCGGCGGCGATGGCCGCGCCCCGGGCGGCGGCTTCGGCCACCGGACTGCGCACGACCGGGACGCCAGCGACGGCCGCCTTGGCGGCCAGCCAAGGGGTGCTGCCGCTTCCGCCCCCGAAGACGACGAGCCGGCGGTGGGGGCCGGCCAGGGCGGCGACCCGTTGCGCCGCCTCGGCGGTCCGGCGGGCGAGCGACCGCAGCATCGCCGTCCACATCTCGGCCGGCGGACCGACCGGCACCTCGATCCCCTGGCCCAGCGCCACCACCCCGGCCGGAGGATCGGTCGGCACCTGTTCCCGGCCCTCGCCGGCCAGGCTGTCGAGCGTCGCCGGATGCATGCCGAGGTGGGCGGCCAGGGCGTCGATCACCAGCCCGGAGCGGGCGGCGCTGGCCAGCACGCCCCAGGCCTCCCCGCCCGGCCACAGGGTGACGACCAGGTCGAGGGCCAGGGCCCGCTCGACGTCGGGGGCGACGTCGAGGCGGCGGACGAGCGTCTCGGCCGTACCGACGGAGTTGAGCAGGTCGTCGTCCCGGGCGCCGAGCCCGGCCGCCGCCGCCAAGTGGTCGTGGCCGGCGATCGTCACCGCCGCGCCCGGCGGGAGCCCGAATCGCCGGGCCGCCTCCTCCGACACGCCGCCCATCGGCGCACCGGCCGGCCGCACGGCGGGGAAGACCCCGACCGGCAGCCCGAGCTCGGCGACGACGTCGGGCAGCCAGGCCCGCTCGATCACGTGGTAGGCGCCCGTGCGGGCGGCCAGCGAGTATTCGGTGGCCTCGACGCCGGTCAGCAGGAACAGGGCGAGCTCCGGCACCCCGAGCCAGCGATCCGGTGGGGGCAGGCCGTGGCCGAGGAGCCAGCCGAGCTTGGCCACCGACGAGACGGTGCGGACGCGCCGGCCCGTCCACCGGGCCAGGTCGGGGCCGAAGCGCCGCTCCAGGGCGGCGACCGTCTCCTCGCCCCGCCCGTCGTGCCAGGCGATGACCGGACCGATCGGACGCCCACCGCTCAACGGCGCGCCGCTCTCGGCCAGGCCGGCCACCCCGACGGCGGCCACCTGCTCCCGGGCCGGGCCGAGGGCGCCGATGGCGCTCGACAGTGCCGCCTCCAGGTCGGCGACCTCCATCTCGACTCCGGCGGCACCGGCGACGAACGGGGTTGCCACCGAGGCGGCCACCCGTTCGCCGCCGGCCGCGTCGACGACGACCGCCTTGATCCGGGTGGTGCCGATGTCGAGGCCGAGCAGCCCGCCCTCGGGCTGGGTGGCGCCGACGATCAGTACTCGATCCCCTTCAGGGCCTTGATTCCCTGGTCGTAGGCGTGCTTGACCTTGCGCATCTCGGTGACGGTGTCGGCCACGTCGATGAGCCCCGGGGTGGCGTCCCGGCCGGTCATGACGACGCTGGTCTTCGGCGCCCGGTCCCGCACGGCGGCCACCAGGTCGGCTTCCGGCACCCAGCCGTACTTCACGGCGTAGGTGATCTCGTCGAGCACGAGCAGGTCGTAGTCGCCGCTCTTGAGCTTCTCCCGGGCGACCTCGAAGGCATGGCGGCCCTTGGCCGCCGTCTCGTCGAGGTCGGTCGACTCCCACGTGAACCCGTCGCCCAGCGTGTGCCACTCGATGCCGAGGTGGTCGGCCAGCTTCCGCTCCCCGGTCTTCCACTTGCCGCCCTTGACGAACTGCACCACGCCCACCCGCCAGCCGCGGGCCCAGCCCCGGGACATCACCCCGAACGCCGCCGACGACTTCCCCTTGCCGTGGCCGGTGTTGAGGAGGACGACGGAGTCGGCGCGGGTCACGCCTCCCGACGCTAGTGCCTCAGGCACGCCTCCCCAGTGCGACCATGTCGGCTCGATGACCCCGATCACCTTCGCCCACCGGGGCGGGCGGGCCGACGCCCCCGAGAACACGCTGCCCGCATTCCGGCGGGCGCTGGAGCTCGGCGCCACCGGGCTGGAATCCGACGCCCGGCTGGCCGGAGACGGCGAGGTGGTCCTGGTCCACGGCTCCACCATCCGGACGGGCCTGCGGCGGGTGAAGGTCGGCGACGTGCCGGCGGCCCGGCTGGCGGAGCTCGGCGTGCCCCGGCTGGCCGACCTCTATGCCGAGCTCGGATCGGACTTCGAACTGTCGCTCGACCTCAAGGAGCCGGGCGTCGCCGGCCCGCTCCTGGCCGTGGCCCGGGCCGCCGGGGCCGTCGATCGCCTGTGGCTGTGCGCCCGGGAGCTCCCCGACCTCGCCGCCGCCCGGGAGGCCGATCCCGACGTCCGGCTCGTCCACTCGATGGGCCGGCGGGCCTACGGCGACGCCCTCGAGGGCCACGCCTCGACGCTGGCCAAGGCCGGCATCGCCGCCCTGAACCTCCGGGAGACCGAATGGTCGCTGGGTCTCGTCACGCTGGCCCACCGGTTCGGGCTGCTGGCCTTCGCCTGGGACGTCCAGGAGTACCGCCGGATCCGGGCTGTCCTCGAGATGGGCGTCGACGGCGTCTACAGCGACCACGTCGACCGGATGGTGGCCGCGGTCGGCGAATGGGCGGACCCGGGATAGGCGCCCGCTACAGCAGGCCGAGGCGGTTGAGCGGCCAGATCCTGACGAAGGCCCGTCCGACGATCGACTTCTCGGTGATCGGCCCGAAGAACGTGGAGTCGCGGGAGTCCTGGCGGTTGTCGCCGAGCACCCAGATCTCCTTCTGGGGGACCTTGGCCGGCGGGAAGTCGCGGGAGCGGACGTCGGGCGGCAGGTAGGGCTCGTCGAGCGGCTTCCCGTCGATGAAGATCGAGCCGTTGCGGCCCTCGATCGTGTCCCCGGGCAGGCCCACCACCCGCTTGATGAGGTCCTTCACCGTGGCGGTGGCGGCGCCGGGCGGTGCGTCGAACACGACGATGTCGCCCCGGTGCACGTCGTGGAGGTGATAGGAGAGCTTGTTGACCAGGACCCGATCGTTGGTCAGCAGCGCCGGGACCATCGACTCCGACGGGATGTAGAAGGCCTGGATCAGGAAGGCGCGGACGAAGAGGGCGACGGCCAGCGACGCCGCCACGAGCACCAGCCACTCGTAGCCCTGCTTCCGCCGGCTCTTGCCCTTCCCCCTGCGCTTGCCCTGGGCCGGCGCAGGTTCGCCCGCCCCCGGCTCGCCGCCGGGAACGGCCGCCGCCACCTCCGGCGATGCGGGGGCGGCTGCGGCGGGAACGCCCGCCTCCTGCTCCGGCGCCGC
>JAICYE010000304.1 GCA_025934385.1 Acidimicrobiia bacterium
GATCCCGTAGGGGCCCGGCGCCCGCCCCTAGGGCTGGGGCTCGGGACGCAGCGGCAGGCGATGGGGCGCGGCCTCGACGAGACGCCGCAGGCTCTTGTCGTAGGGCGGACGGGCGATGCCGAGTTCGGTCACGATGGCGGTCACGAGCTCGGCCGGGGTCACGTCGAACGCCCGGTTCAGCGCTGAGAAGCCTTCCGGGGCGAGCGGGGCGCCGGCGACCCGGCGGACCTCGTCGGGCGAGCGCTCCTCGACGGGGATGGCGGCGCCGGTGGGGGTAGCCAGGTCGACGGTCGACGTGGGGGCGGCCACGTAGAAGGGCACGCCGTGGTGGGCGGCGAGGACGGCGAGCGAGTACGTGCCGATCTTGTTGGCCACGTCGCCGTTGGCGGCCACCCGGTCGGCGCCGACGACCACGAGGTCGACGTCGCCCGAGGCCATCAGCGACCCGGCCATCACGTCGGCCACCAGGGTGGCGGCGATGCCGAGGCGGTCGAGCTCCCAGGCGGTGAGCCGGGCTCCCTGGAGGACGGGCCGGGTCTCGTCGACCCACACCCGCGGCGTCTTGCCCGCCTCGGCCGCCGCCCGGATCACGCCGAGGGCGGTGCCGTAGCCGACGCAGGCCAGTGCTCCGGCGTTGCAGTGGGTCAGGACCTGCGCCCCCTCGGCGACGAGCCCGGCGCCGTGGCGGCCGAGGGCCCGGTTGTCGGCGACGTCCTGTGCCGCCAACCGTTCCGCCTCCTCGAGCGCCACCCGGCTGACGTCCTCAGCCCCCGCACCCGAGCCGGCCGCCGCTTCGGCGGTGGCCAGGACCCGGCGTGCCCCCCAGGCCAGGTTGACGGCGGTCGGCCGGGTGGAGATGAGGCGCTCGGCCGCCTCGGCGGCCGCCTTCACGACCGCGTCGGCGGGCCCGCCGCCGCCGGCGCCGGCCACCCGGCAGGCGAGGGCGACGCCGTAGCCGCCGGCCGCCCCGAGCGCCGGCGCCCCCCGGACGGCCAGCGAGGAGATGGCATCGCACAGTTGCCCGACGGTCCGGCAGTCGAGGAACTCCAACCGGGCGGGCAGCTGCCGCTGGTCGATCAGCCGGACGGCGCCGTCCCGCCATTCGACCGTCCTCGGAATCGCGTCCTCCCACTCCACCGTCCGCATTCTGGCGTTCCTTTACCGGATATGGGCGGAAAAGGAACGGCGGTTCGGAGCAATTGGGGTCCGGGTTCGTTCTGGCGTTCGTTTACCGGATATCAGCGGAAATCGAACGCCAATTCAGGGGAGGGGCGGCGGCGGGGTCGTCACCGGGCGGCAAAGTGGGCCAGGGCGGCGGCGAGGTCGGGGGCCGTGCGGGCGGCCACCTCGAGGGAATCGCCGGCCAGGACGGCGTCGATGGCCTCGGCCACGCTGCGGGCGCCGGCCTCCGGCCCACCGGGGTGCTCATAGGCGCCCATGCCCAGCAGGAGCATGACGTCGGAGCCGGCCGCCGCCAGCACCGTCGGGGTCGATCCGGCCCACACGCCGCCGCCGTTGACGGGGACGGGCACCCGGGCCGGACCGAGCGGACGCCGGCAGGCGGCCAGGTTCCGGGCCACCTCCTCCGCCGTGTCGAACAGCTTCCCGCCGAACCCTCCGATCTGGACGAGGTCGGCGCCGGCGATCCGGGTGAGCTCGCACAGGACCGACCCGTCGACGCCGACCTCGGGATTACGGGCGATCGGCCCGGCCCCGACCCGGTGGGCCAGCACCGGCACCCCGAGCCCGGCCGACGCCACCGCCCGGACGGCGTCGATCCCGGTGGCGAAGGCGTTGACCATGATGGCCCCGGCCCCGGCGGCGACCGCCGCCGCCGCCCGGTCCAGCAGCGTGTCGACCGGCCCCGAGACGTTGGCGGCGTACATGACCGGCCGCCGCAGCGCCGCCAGCGCCTCGGCCACCCGCCGGACCCGCTCCAGGAGCGGGCACCACTCCGGATCGGCCAGCAGCTCGTCGTCCTTCACGAACTGGCACCCGCCCCGGGCCAGCGCCGCCGCCGTCGCCGCCACCTCGGCCGCCGGAAGGCCCAACGACGGCTTCACGATCCCGCCCAGCAGCGGCCGGCCACGTTCCGACCCCAGCCGGGCCCGCACACCGTCCAGCCCGAAGCGCGGCCCGCCCCCCACCGCCGCCACCAGCTCGTCGGGCCACTCCATGGCCACCAGCCGGCAGCGGGTGAACCGGGCCGTCTCGCAGCCCTCGCCGACCAGCACCGAGGCCATCAGCTGGGGCAGGTTCGGCCCCCAGTTGCGCCACGGCCAGGCGATCACCGCCCGTCCGCCGCCCTCGGCCAGGACCTCGCCGCCGACCCGGGCGGCCATCTCGGCGGGGATCGCCTCGGTCCCGGTCGACTCCTCCACCGCCAGCGCCCGGGCCGACCCGTCGGGCTCGAGCTCGAAGGTGGCGACGAGCCGGTCCCCCATCCGCGCCCCGCTCAGCCGGCCAGCTCGGCCTTCAGCCGGGCGATGGCGTCGATCGGGCCGGGATCGACGCCGGCGTCGAAGGCCAGGTACAGGCTCACCCAGTCGCCGAGGTACATCAGGTCGACGAGCTGGGCGAGGCGCCCGTCGCCCTCGGCCCGGACCGACAGCACCGAGGCCACCGTCTCCTCCACGATCGACCGCGTGGCCTCGACCCGCCGGCCGAGCTGGGCGTGCTCGTGGTCGTGGCGGAGCTCCACCAGCGTCACGAGCTGACGGGTGACGTCGCCGTGCTGGCCGAAGGCGCAGATCTCGTTGTGGTCCAGCTCCGGGAAAGCGTTCGAAAAGGCCGGCGCCTTGGCGTTCTCGTTGACGTCGACCCGCCACCGGTAGGCGGCCACGGTGCCGAGGGCGCCCGTCCCCCAGATCAGCGGGAACGTCCGCCCGATCCGGCGAGCCAGCTCCCGGACCGGGTTCGCCTGCCCCGACACCGAGGGCCGGCAGGCGTCGCGCCGGCGGGCCGCCTGCGTCTGGGCCGCCTTGACCGCCGCCTCGCCGCCCGGCAGCAGCCCGAGCCGGTCGCAGACGACGAACAGCGGCGTGGCCAGATGGCCGAGCGCCGCCCGGGGCATGAACCCCGGCGGACAGCCGAACACCGGCGCCCCCGCGTCCGCCGCCAGGCGGGCCAGGTCGCCCCCGGAGCAGACGGCGACAACGTGCGCCCCGGCGGCCAGCGCCGACGCCGTCGCCTCCAGCGTCTCCTCCGTCCCGCCGGAGTACGACATGGCGAAGAACAGCGTCCCCGGCCCGACGAACCGGGGGACGCGATACTGCTTCAGCACCGTCACCGGCACGGCGAGGTCGGGGGAGCCGGCCGTGGCCAGGACGTCGCCCGAGATCCCCGAACCGCCCATGCCGCCGACGACGACGTTGGTGATCGCCGTCCCCGACAGGGCTCCGAGGTCGACCGATGCCGCTGCCGCCAGCGCCTCCGCGAACTGCTCCGGGAGCGAGGCGACGGCGCCGGCGAAGTCGAGCGAGTCGACGACGGGGGTCACGGCGTGAACGTCGGCGACAGCCCCAGCTCCGTCGCCCGGGCCGTCACCGCCAGGGCCGCGGCCTCGGACAGGACGGTGGCCTCGTCGATCAGCATGACCGGGATGTCGTCGCGCACCTCGTAACGCCGCCGGCAGGCCGGGCAGAAGAGGAACCCGCCCTCCGAGCCCGAGAGGCCGCCCTCGAAGTAGTACAGCGGCCCCTTGTCGTCGGGGCAGGCCAGGATCTCCAGCAGGCGGGCATCCAGCGCCATGGCGACGTCACGCTCCCCGGATGATGGCCAGGACCTCGTCGGTGGCCCGCCGGCACGTCTCGGCGCCGCGGGCCTCGAGATTCAGCCGCAGCAGCGGCTCGGTGTTCGACGGCCGGACGTTGAACCAGAAGTCGCCGCAGTCGACCGACAGGCCGTCGAGCATGTCCTTCGGGGCGTCGGGGTAGGCGGCCTCGACCCGGCCCATGGCCGCCTTCTGGTCGGCGACCTTGGTGTTGATCTCGC
>JAICYE010000368.1 GCA_025934385.1 Acidimicrobiia bacterium
CCGCATGGCCGAGGTCGGCCTCGTCGACGTGGTGGTGGAGCCCCGGGTGATCGAGGTCGGCTACGGCGCCATCGAGCGCATGATCGACGCCCACGTCGTGCTCATCCAGGAAGCGGGCCTCGCCGCCGCCGCCGTCGAGGCCTGGAAGCGGGAGCGGGAGTACGCCAACCTGGCCGGCACGTTCTTCATGGGCATGACGATGTTCGTGGCCACCGGCCGGAAGCCGTAGCCGGGAGTCAGCGGCCCTTCCAGTTCGGCGTGCGCTTCTCCCGGAAGGCGCGCGGGCCTTCCTGGGCGTCCTCGCTCAGGTAGGCCGGCTCGAAGAGGCGGTCGCCCTCGGCCAGCGCCGCCGTCCACCCGACCTCGGCGGCGGCGTAGACCATGGCCTTCCCGGCCCGGACCGACAGCGGGGCGTTGGCGGCGATGCCGGCGGCCGCCGCCTGCACCGTGGCCCGCAGCTCGCCGGCCGGCACCACCCGGTTCACGAGGCCGACCTCGTAGGCCCGCTCCGCCGAGATCGGCTCGGCGGTCAGCAGCATCTCCATGGCCACCCGGGGCGGGATGAGCCACGGCAGCGGCGCGGCCCACGGCGCCCCCCGGCCCCAGCGGGCCTCGGTGATGCCGAAGCGGGCGTGGTCGGCGGCCAGGCAGAGGTCACACATCTGGGCCAGCAGGAACCCGCCCCCGAAGGCGATGCCGTTGACGGCGGCGATCACCGGCTTGTCCAGTTGGAACGTCCGGTTGAGGTAGGGCAGGAAGTCGGGCGGCGGGACCTTCAACGACGTCTCGGCCATCTCCTTCAGGTCGCCGCCGGCCGAGAATGCCTTGTCGCCGGTTCCGGTGAGGACGAGGACGCGGGCGTCGGGATCGTCGCGGAACCGGCTGAACCCCTCGCTCAAGCCCTCCCGCAGATCCTTCGACAGGGCGTTGTAAGCCTCGGGCCGGTTCATCGTCAGCCAGGCGACGCCGGCGTCGACCTCGTAGAGCGTGACGTCGCTCAACGGGTCACCACCGCGTCCGGCGGGTACTCCCCGGCCAGCAGCCGTTCCCGCAGCACGTACTTCTGGATCTTCCCCGAGGCGGTGGTGGGGAACTGCTCGACCACGACCCAGGTGCGGGGCGTCTTGTAGGCGGCGAGGTACTCCCGGCAGAACTCGAACAGCTCGCCGGGGTCGGCGGTCATCCCGCCGGCCGGCCGCACGAAGGCGGCCACTGTCTCGCCCCAGCGCTCGTCGGGAAGGCCGACGACGGCGACGTCGGCCACCGCCGGGTGCCCGAAGAGCAGCGCCTCGACCTCCCGGGGATAGATGTTCTCGCCGCCCCGGATGATCATGTCCTTCACCCGGCCGGCGATGCGGCAGTAGCCGCGCTCGTCCATCGTGCCGAGGTCGCCGGTCCGCAGCCACCCGTTGTCGCTGATGGCCGCGGCGGTCGCCTCCGGCATCTCGAAGTAGCCCTGCATCACCAGGTAGCCCCGGGTGCAGATCTCGCCGATCTCGCCGAGGGGCAGGACCTCGTCGCCGGCCAGGGAGCGGATCGACACCTCGGTCTGGGGCAGCGGGCGGCCGAGCGTCTCGGTGGTGTCCTCGGGGCTGTCGGTCGGGAACGTCTGGGTGATCACCGGCCCCGACTCCGTCTGGCCGAAGACGATGTCGAAGGTGACGCCCATTTCCTTCTCCACCCGCCGCACCAGCTCGGCGGGGACGGTGGAGCCGCCCGACACCACGCTGCGCAGCGGGCGGAGGTTGCGGTCGGGGAACGTCGGGTGCTCCAGGCAGGCCAGCAGCATCGTCGGCACCAGCAGCGTGGCCGACCCGCCCTCCTGCTCGACCAGGTCGAAGAACAGCGCCGGGTCGAACCAGGGGGCGATGACGATGCGGCCCCGGGCCTGGACCGGGCCGAGCGTGGCCACCACGCAGCCGGCGGTGTGGAACATCGGCATGGGGTTGACCCAGGCGTCGTCGGGGCCGAAACCGAGGCGGGCCATGGAGAGCCGGGCGTTGTTGGTGATGGCCCGGTGGGCGAGGCGGGCGCCCTTCGGGAAGCCGGTCGTGCCCGACGTGTACTGGATCTGGGCCGGGTCGTCGGGCGTCACCTCCGGCAGCCTTCCGCCGGCGGCGGCGTGGGCGTCGCCCGAGGCCAGGAACTCGTCGAAGGCGGTGAGGTCGACGACCTCCCGCAGCAACGGGAGCTCGGCCCGGACCGATTCCAGCGCCGCGGCCATCGGGTTGCCCCGGAACTCCGGCACCATCAGCAGGCCCGACGACTTCGACTGGTCGAGCACATAACGCACTTCCCCCGGCTTGTAGGCCGGGTTCACGGTCACCAGCGTCACGCCGGCCAGGGCGGCGCCGAACTCGAGGATCACCCACTCGGGGATGTTCGGGGCCCAGATGGCCACCTGCTCGCCGGGCTCGAACCGGCTCCGCAGGGCGTGGGCGGCCCGCTCGGCGTCGGCCAGCAGCTCGGCGAATGTCCAGCGCCGGCGGGCCGACGGGTCCGGCGAGCCTTCGATCAGGGCCGGGGCGTCGGGCGCCTCGGCCGCGGCGTCCCGCAGGATGCCGCCCACGGTCGTGTCGAGGACGGGCTCGGAGGGGTCGGCCGGGAAGTACGAGTTGTCAAGGGCCATGGCGTTAGCTTTCCACGGCGGCGCCCGGCGGTGCCCGGCGGTGCCCGGTGGCGCCCGGCGGCGCCCGGCGGCGCCCGGCGGCGCCCGGTGGCGCCCGGCGGCGCCCGGCGGGGGAGGGCGACCCGGCCTTCTTCGGCGTTCCTCCGTAACACCTGTCGTTGCACAGGAACGCCGGTTCGGGGGCGGCGCGGTGGCATGATCCGGCCCGATGAAGATCGTCTCTCGTGTTGTCGTGCTCGCCGGGGCGGCCGCGGTGCTCGTATCGGTGACTGTTCCATGGGTCACGGTCAAGGGTGCCCTACCGAGCCGGCTCAACCTCGGCGTCCTCGGCGCCTCCGTGTCGCCCCTCGGCAAGACCGTCTCGGGGACCGACACCAAGGCCTGGCCGGTCGTGGCCGGGGTCGGCGCCGTCGTGGCGGTGCTGGCGCTGTTCGGGCTGGCCCGAAAGCTGCTCATGCTCGTCGGCCTGCTGACCACGCTGGCCGGCGGAGCGCTGCTGTACTACGTCCTCAACGTCGTCGACATCGAGACCAAGGGCGACACGCTCAAGCACGCCCTGGCCACCACGGCCCTCAGCAGCTCCACCGGCGCCGGTCCGGTCCTGCTCCTGGCCGGTGGCCTGGCCATCCTGATCGGCTCCCTCGTGCCGTGACGTACCGCCCGCGATCAAGCAGTTCCGCTCGGGCCGTCTGGACCCACTTCGGCCGGGTCGCCAAGCGCAACAGGTTGCGATCGA
>JAICYE010000095.1 GCA_025934385.1 Acidimicrobiia bacterium
CGACGCTCGAGCGGCGGCAACGGGCGCCGCCCTCCCTACAGTCGTGGCCCGCTCGGTGGAGCGCATCGCACCGCTACCGGCGCCGCCGGTGATTCCAAGTATGCAGAAGGAGCCGGCGAACCCCTTATCAGCCGGCCCGGCAGCGTTGCCGCCGGCGGCGGCGCCGAAACCGTCGCGGCAGGAACCGCGGCCGCCGCCCGTCGTCGGCGGCCGGCCCGCCAGCCGTGAGTCGACCGACGCTCCGACGAGGACCCCGGTGCAGCGCAGCCGGACGGGCGGGGCGAAACCGGTTGCGGATCGGCCGTCAGCGGCCCCGAAGGCAATGCAACCGGCGCCGACGGCGGTGCAACGGGACACGAAGGCCCTGCCCGCCTCCCCGGCGGCGCCTGCCTCCCCGGCGGCGCCTGCCTCCCCGGCGGCGCCCGATCAGGCGGAGACGGCCATCGGGAGCCCCACCCCGGATCGTCGGAGGACGGCGCCGTTGGTCGGCGAGACGCCGCTGGTCAGCCCGGAACAGCCCGCGCATCACGTCGACCCGCCGAGGCCTCCAACCGAGCCGGAACCGTGGCTGGAAGCGCCGATCGGGCCGTCGGTTGCGCCACCGGTGCCGCCGAGAGCGCCCGGACTCGGCGCCCCGATCACGCCGGTCGAGCGGACCGCCATTCCGCCGCCCTCCGTACAGCGGGCGCCCATCCAGCGCAGTTCGACCCCGACCTCTGATCGGCGCAGCCCCACCCGGGCACCGCTCGCGCCGGACGGATCGCTCCCGGACCCGCCGCCGAACCGAACTCCGGCGCGGCCGGCGACTCCGCGGCCGGCCCCGGTGCAACGCAGCGCGTCGGCGTCGACCCCGGCCGGCCCGACCTCCCTCGACACCAACCCGACGCCGACGGCGCCGGAATCGAACGCCACGCCGGCGGTTGACGGCGACCACTTCGCCCCGCTTCTCCGGGAACGGCCGCTCCGGGCCGGCGAACCGGAACCGTTGAGCAGCGATGCCGGCCAGTCCGGGAGCGCTGAAACTCCGCTCCCGCTGGCAACGCCGGATCCTGTCTTGCGGTCGGCACCGGCTGAACGGCGGTTCGCCCTCCCCGAGCCGGCACCTCGACGCTTCGGTCTGGGCGAGCCGATGTCCGACCGTCCGACGTTGGGGAGTCCCTCGCTGCCGCCGCTTGTACAACTGAGGCCGATCGCGTCCCTGAAGGCCGAGCCCTCGCCGAAGGCCGATCCCTCGCCCTCGGCCGGACCCGCCCGGGCCGCCGAGTCGCCCGCTCCACTCGCACCTTCGACGTCGGCTGCTCGAATCCCATCGGCTGTGAATGCGACACGAACCGCGCTGTCCGCGTCGGCTCCGCTGTCCCCACCCGAAGCGATGACACCATCCTGGCCGGCGTCAGCTCCAGCTTCCGGTCCGGTCGCGGCCGGTTCCCGCCCGATCCCGACGGTGAGCTCGGCGTCGCTTCCGGCCGCGCCGGCCATTCCGCTCCAGCGCCAGGTGTCTCGGCCCACGACCCGGCCGGCCGGGACCGCAGTTTCCGCCGTCCCCGTCCGGCGGGCTGATGCGCCCCCACCGCCGAGGCTTCCATCGGCACCGCTGATCGGTGAGCGGCCGCCGCTGGGCACCAACGCCGATCCCCCCATCGGGCCGACGGTGTCGGCGCTCCCGCCCGGCGCGGCTGCTCCCGACCCGGTTGTCGACGCCACCCCGACTGTCCAGCGGGCAGCCGGACGCCGCCAGCGGCGATCGACCCCCACCGCCAGCCCGCCGACCGGACCGGCCACCACGCCCTCGACCGCGCCCCTGGAGCTTCCCGTCGCCACCCCCACCAGTACGGCCGCCCCGGCGACGGCGACGTCCTCGCTGCCGGCCACGCCGACGGCCGTCGCCGCTCCGCCTTCCCCGCCGGCCGCCGTGGCGGCAACGGGTACCGCGACGGCGGCCGATACGTGGTCAGCGCCTGCGGCGGAAGCGACAGTCCCAACGCCGACAACGGCGGCCCCGGCCCCCGAGCCCCCGTCGACTCTGGAACTCGACCGGCTCGCCGCCCAGCTCTACGACCGGGTCGCCGCCCGGCTCCGGACGGAACTGAGGCTCGACCGCGAGCGGGCCGGCCTCCTCACCGACATCCGCCGCTGAGAAAGGAACACCATGGCGCCCGCTGTCACCGCCGACCCGTCCGTAGGGGTGTGCTTCGGATTGATCATCGACCAACACGACCTCGGTGCCTTCGTCACCTGTGACGGCCTGTCCCTCGAGATCGAGATCAAGTCCGTCGAAGAAGGCGGCAACAACCTCTTCGTCCACCAACTGCCGGGCCGGATCAAGTACCAGAACATCAAGCTGACCCGGCCGGTGAACGCCGACTCGGCCAAGGTCCGCTCCTGGCTGGCGTCGATGAACGGCCAGATCCGCCGGACGACCGCCGAGATCACGGCCATGACGGCCAGAAACACGAAGGTGGCCAGCTGGGGCCTGGTCGGCGTCATCCCCGTCCGCTGGCAGGGCCCCTCGTTCAGCGCCGAGTCGCCCTCGGTGGCGATCGAGACCCTCGAGTTCGCCCACAATGGGTTCATCAAGTAGCCATGCCTGCCGCCGGCGCCAAACTCGAGAAGGCCAACCTCATCGTCGTCGAGCCGCCGACGCCGGCCGGCAAGCCGCCTTCGGTGGCCAAGGTCCTGAGTTCGCCGAAGGTCGGCGAGGGCGAGATCGAGTTTCAGTTCAACCCGGCCGAGTACAGCGTCTCGAGAACTGCGGCGTGGAAGCGGGAAAACACGAAGGTCTCCATGGGGATGCCCGAGTTCCTCGGCCCGGGGCCGCGCTCGATCGAACTGAAGATGTTCCTCGACGACACCGACGCCGCCTCGCCGAGGTTGACCAAGAAGGTCGAGTTGCTGTTCCGCTGCGTCGTCCCCACCGATCGCTCGGTCACGGCCCAGAAGCCGTCGCCGCCCTGGGTCGTGTTCGGCTGGGGCTCGAAGGTCGACCTCGTCGCCGTCGTGACTTCGGTGAGCGCCGACTACACCTACTTCCGATCCGACGGCACCCCTCTCCGGGCGGAGTGCAAGCTCACGCTGGAAGAGGTCCCCACCAAGCCCGCCCGCCAGAACCCGACGTCGGGCGGACTCAGCGCCCGGACGACCCACCGTGTCCTGGCCGGCGACACGCTCGCCTCCATCGCCTTCGACGAGTATGACGACCCGACCCGCTGGCGCGTCCTGGCCGAGGCCAACAACATCGACGACCCGATCCGTCTCCGCATCGGGACAGAACTGCTCGTCCCGCCCCGCACCGAAGTCATCTCCTGAAGACGACCGCGCCGAGGAGCCATGCCGGCCACCAAACAGTTCACCGCCCTTCTGCAGATCAAGATCGGGGGCGCGGCCCTGCCGCCGGACGTCGCCGACCGCCTCGTCAGCGCCTACGTCGACGAGTCCATCGGTCAGGCGTCAATGTTCGTGCTCAGCTTCGCCGACCCTGACCGCGCCGTGGTGGCCTCGGCAGGGGCGGAAATTGGCGGGCTGGTGGTCCTGTCCGTCGTGACCCCCGATCCCGGTCCGCCCCAAACGCTGCTCCACGGCGAGGTCACGGCCCTGGAAGCCGAGTTCGACGCCTACGGCAGCATGACCGTCATCCGGGGCTTCGATCACGTCCACCGGCTTCATCGCGGTCACCAGAGCGGCGTCTACACCAACATGAGCTATTCCGACGTGGCCCGGAAAGTGGCCCAGAAGGCGGGGCTGGCGGTGGGCACGGTCGACCCCAGCTCGACCGTGCATGACCATGTCGGCCGGAACAATTGTTCCGACTGGCAGTTCCTCGCCGGTCTCGCCGACGAGCTCGGCTACGAAGTGCTCGTCACCGAGGGGAAGTTCAACTTCCGCAAGCCGACAAGGGCGTCCACGGGGCCGGCGGAGGGCACGCTCGAGTCGACCAACGCCCTGGCGATCGTCCCCCAGGACGATCTCCTCCGGTTCCGGGCCACCCTGACGTCGGCCGAGCAGGTCGCCAGCGTCGAGGTTCGGGGCTGGGACGCCAAAGCGAAGAAGGCGCTCGTGGGGAAGGCCCAGGCCGATACGGCCAGCGCCATCGCCGGCGTCGCGCCGAAGAAGCTGGCCTCCACGTTCGGTGGCCCCACCTATGTCACGGGCGACACTCCCTTCGACAGCCAGGGGGCGGTCGACGGCGTGGCCAAGGCGCTGGCCGACGAGATCGCCGCCGCCGCCGCCGAAATCGAGGGCGTCGCCCGGGGAAACCCGAAGCTCCGGGCGGGAACGGCCGTCAGTCTGGGCCAGACCGGCGATCCATTCGACGGGAAGTACACACTCACCACCGTTCGCCACATCTTCGACCCCGAGACGGGCTACACGACGGCCTTCACGGCCAGCGGCCGCCATCCACACTCGCTGCGGACCCTCACCGGCCACGATGTCGGGCGGCGGGGTTCGGGCCCCCGGATCCCCGGTGTGGTCAACGGAGTCGTGACCGACGTCAAGGATCCCGACAAGATCGGCCGGGTGAAAGTCAAGCTGTCCAGCCTGGCCGACACCTACGTGACGGACTGGGTGCGCGTGGCCCACATCGGAGCGGGCCCGCAGCGCGGTCTCAGCTTCGTCCCCGAGGTCAACGACGAGGTGCTGGTGGCCTTCGACCACGGCGACCTCCGCCAGCCGTATGTGCTCGGGGGGCTCTACAACCACCAGGACAAGCCTCTCCCGGACGCAACGGTGATCGACAGCGGCAAAGGCGCGGTTGACAGCCGGGGCATCATCTCCCGGCTGGGGCACCGGATCATCTTCAACGACAACGAAACCAAGAGCACCGGGATCCAGATCTCGACGGCCAAGCAGCCGCTGGAGATCCTGATGGACGACAAGACGAAGACGATCAAGATCTCCGGCACCGGCGACGTCGTCATCGAGACACAGGGCAACGTGAGCGTCAAGGCCCAGAAGAACTTCGAGGTCGACGCCCAACAGATCTCGCTCAAGGCGAAGAAGGGCGTCACCGTCGACGCCGGCGGCGGGGACTTCAAGGCCACGGGTGTGAACGCCGACGTCGAGGGCAAGGCCGGGGCCAAGCTCAAGGCGGCCAAGGTCGACATCAACGCCGACGCCGAGGGCACCGTGAAGGCCGGCGCCATGCTCGTCCTCCAGGGCGCGCTGGTGAAGATCAACTGAGGCACGAGGGGGAGCGACGTCATGAGCGAGGAGTTCATCGGGGCGGGATGGGCCTTCCCCGCCCGCACCGACGCCACGGGCGGCATCGCCCTGGCCACCGGCGACCGGGAACTCGAGGAGTCGATGCGCCTCATCCTGGCCACCGCCCCCGGGGAGCGGCCGATGCGGCCGGAGTTCGGCTGCGCCGTCCACGACTTCGTCTTCGCCCCCGCCGACGCCACCACCGCCGGCCGGATCGCCTACGAGGTGCGGGCCTCGCTGGAACGCTGGGAGCCCCGGGTCGAGATCGCCGAGGTGGAGGTCACCATCGATCCTGTGGCCGCCGCCACCCTGTGGATCGAGATCCGCTATGTGCGCCGCGGCACCAACGACCCCCGCAACCTCGTCTTCCCCTTCTACGTGATCCCGACGGAGTAAGGAGACACACCGTGCTGCCCGCTCCCAACCTCGACGACCGCCGGTTCCAGGACCTCGTCGACGACGCCAAACGGCTTGTGCAGCAACGGTGCCCGACCTGGACCGACCACAACGTCTCCGATCCCGGCGTCACGCTCATCGAGGCCTTCGCCTTCATGGTCGATCAGCTCCTCTACCGCCTCAACCGCGTACCGGACCGGCACTACGTCAAGTTCCTGGAACTGATCGGCGTGCGGCTCTTCCCCCCCACCGCCGCCCGGACCGAGATCACCGCCTGGCTCTCGGCTCCGCAGCAGGAGGTCATCCGGGTGGCGGCCGGGACCGAGATCGCCACCCTCCGGGCGGAGTCCGAGGAGCCGATCACCTTCCAGGTGACCGACGACCTCGACATCATCCCCTGCTCGCTGGCCCGGGTGGCATCCAGCATCACCGAGGGCGACGTCCGCGACCATACCGACATGCTCGGCGGCGGGAAGCCCTTCTACTGCTTCGACCAGGTCCCGAAGCCGGGCGACTGCCTCTACGTCGGCGTGAGCAACCCGGTTCCGTCCTGCGCCGTGCTGCTGGAAGTCGACTGCCAGGTGGAGGGCGTCGGTGTCGACCCTCTCGACCCGCCCTGGGCCTGGGAGGCCTGGGACGGCGAGCGCTGGGCACCGTGCGACGTCGACCGCGACGGCACCGGCGGCTTCAACCAGCCCGGCAACATCGTGCTCCACGTCCGCCGTCACGCCGCGTCGGTGGTGGGTCGGGAATCGGCGTCCTGGCTCCGCTGCCGGGTGGTGGAGGCCGCCGAACACCAGCCCGTCTACAGCGCCTCGCCCCGGATCAGCGCCCTCTCGGCCGCCACCATCGGCGGCACGGTGGCCGCCATGCACGGCGAACTGGTGGAAGAGGAGACGCTGCCGCCGGCCGACGGCGTCCCGGGCCAGGTCTTCCCGCTGCAGCGCTTCCCGGTGACGGCCACCACGGTGCCGCCCGTCCTCGAAGTGTCAGACGGCGAGGGCTGGCAGCCATGGACCCGCGTCGACAATTTCTCCATGAGCTCCGCCGACGACCGGCACTTCGTGCTCGACGAGAGCGGGGGGGAGATCCGGCTCGGCCCGGCCGTGCGAGAGCCCGACGGTTCGCTGCGGCACTTCGGCGCCGTTCCCCCCAAAGGCGCCGTCCTCCGTCTGTCCGGGTACCGGACGGGCGGGGGCCGGGCCGGCAACGTGGCCACCAGAGCGCTGACCCTGCTGCGGTCCTCCATTCCCTACGTCGCCTCGGTGGAGAACCGCCGGCCGGCGGTGGGCGGTGTGGACGGCGAGACGATCGAGGACGCCAAGGTCCGGGGCCCGCTCCTGCTGCGGACCCGGGACCGCGCCGTCACCACCGAGGACTACGAGCATCTGGCCCGGGAAGCGGCGCCGGAGATCGCCCGGGTCCGCTGCGTCCCGGCCGGCGACGGCGCCGACGCCGGTGGTGTGCGGGTGCTGCTTGTGCCGGCCGTGACCGACGACGACGGCGGCGTCCTGCCGTTCGAGCTGTTGGCCCCGTCGGAGGAGACCCTGGCCCGGGTGGCCCGGCACCTCGACGAGCGCCGTCTGATCGGCGCCCGGGTGGCGGTGGAACCGCCCCGCTACCAGGGCGTCACCGTCGTGGCCCGCATCCGGGCCCGGTCCCACGTCCTCCCCGCCCGCCTCCAGAGCGCGGCGGTCGAAGAGCTGTACCGCTACTTCCACCCGTTGCGGGGCGGGCCGGGCGGTGACGGGTGGCCGTTCGGCCGGCCGGTCAACGTCGGTGACGTCTACGCCGTTCTCCAGCCGCTGCCCGGCACCGACTACGTCGAGGAGGTCAAGCTCGACGGCGCCGACCACAAGAGCGGATCCCGGGGCGAGGCGACGAC
>JAICYE010000461.1 GCA_025934385.1 Acidimicrobiia bacterium
GCCGCTCGACGACCACGCCCTCGAGGCGGAGGTCGACGCCCCACACCTTCTCCACGAGCTCGGCGTCGTGAACGCCCTCGACGAGGATGCGGCTGGGCTGCGCCACCCGGGGCTTGGCGCCGACGACGGCCCGGCTGCCGGAGGCGGTGCGGCCGGTTGACGACACCCGTCCGCCGGACAGGCCGTCGGCCGCCGCCTCGGCCGCCGCCGGAGAAACGAGGTGCACGGCCTGCCCCCCGACCGAGAACGAGCCCGGCGCGTTCCGGAACCGTTTCTGGAGGCCGGTCTGGCCGGCGACGACGACGTCGTCCCCGTCGATGACCACCACGCGGCCGGCGAAGCCCGACGAGCGGTGGGCGACGGCGAGGCCGGGCGTGGCCTCGCAGGCCGGGAAGCGGGCCGCCAGCCGCTCGGGCCCATCGACCGGGCCGCCGAGGATGCCGCCCCGCGTGTTGGATCGAATGGCCATCGGGCGGCCGACGATACCGGGCCTCGTGCTAAGCATCGTGGATGGGCCGCGGCCGGTTCTTCGTCGGGACGTCGGGCTTCGCCTACAAGGAGTGGATCGGGCCCTTCTACCCGCCGGGGACGAAGAGTGCCGGCATGCTCGGCTACTACGCCGGCCAGTTCAACAGCGTCGAGGTGAACTACACGTTCCGGCGGGCGCCGACGCCGGCCATGGTCCAGAACTGGTCGGCGGCGACGTCCGACGGGTTCGTCTTCGCCCTGAAGGCCAACCAGGGCATCACCCACTTCGCCCGGCTGAAGGACACCGGGGAGCGCCTGACCCGGTTCCTGGAGACGGTGGCGCCGCTCGGCTCACGACTCGGGCCGGTGCTGTTCCAGTGCCCGCCGAACCTGAAGTACGACGCCGAGGTGCTGGACCGCTTCGTGGCCGACCTGGCCGCCATCCCGGGCTCCCACCGCTTCGCCATGGAGTTCCGCCACCCGTCGTTCGACACCGACGAGGTGCGCTCGAAGCTCGGCGCGGCCGGCGTCGCGTTGTGCGTGGCCGACACGGAGGAGCAACCGGCCAGGTTCCTCTGGACGGGCGGCTTCGCCTACGTCCGGCTCCGGGGGCTGGGCTACGCCGAAAAAGCTCTGGAGGGCTGGGGAGCGTCGTTTCGCACGGCCCTGGAGGACGGGGTCGACGTGTACTGCTACCTCAAGCACGAGGACAGCGCGACGGGCCCCCGGGATGCCGCCATCATCAAGCGGATGGCGTAGCTCCTACCAGTCGGAGCCCGGCAGGTAGGCGTCGTCGGACATGTACCAGGCCGCGGGGATCTCCTTCGGAGCCGGTGACCAGCCGAGCACGGCGTCGTCGCCCGAGGTCTCCTCGACCAGTCGGAGGACGTCGTCGGGGTCGGGGCACTCGATCTCCAGCGCCCAGCGCTCCAGGCCCTGGAGGTCGTCCCAGGCGAGCGAGAGGGTCTCGGCCATGTGCTGCGCCTCGAGCGTGCTTTCCCCCCGCTCCCACAGCATCCGGCTCTCGACGATTCCGTTGCCCCAGACCACGATCCGCATTGCCGGTCCTTTCAAAGTGTCAGTCGCTGGAAATATCGGCGACCTGCACCTCGACCTTTACCGGAATCCCGCCAAGCTTCGGTAAACGCCTTCCCCTCCTGAAGTGAAACCTGTCCCCTCCCGTCACCGCGATGCCCGGGTTGCCGGGAATGTCCGGTTTCACAGGCTGGTCTGCCAGTTGCGTTCAGGGCCCCGCCGGTCTCTCATGGGCCGAGGAGGCGCTGACCCGGCTGCGGAACGGCGTGCAGCAGGCCCGGCGGCGGGTGACGGAGTGGCAGGAGGACCTGACCGGACGCTGAGGCGGCAGTCCCTCCACCAGCGGCGACGCATCGGGCGGTACTTGTCAGCGTTAGCGGGCACTGACACTCTTTCCCATCGGGTACGACAAGGGGAGGACCCATGGGGAAGTGGCTGGGTGCCGTCGCCACCGCCGCGGTGCTGACGCTCGGAGGGGCCGTAGCCCGTCCCGCGGCAGCCGACGACATGAACATGAACAACGGCGCGTCGTGCGCGCCGGCCGGCACCTCGCTGACCCTCACCGCCCAGGACCACGCCTTCGACAAGAACTGCCTGGCCGTGCTGGCGGGCCAGCCGTTCACCATCCGCTTCGACAACAAGGACGCCGACCGCCACAACGTCGCCATCCTGCCGTCGCACATGGCGACCGACGCGTTCTTCCGGGGCGACATCGTGCCCGGGCCCAAGACCATCACCTACTCCGTCCCGGCGCTCCGGCCCGGCACCTGGCACTTCCACTGCGAGATCCATCCGAACCTGATGAACGGGACGTTCATCGTCGCGGCCGCACCGGCCGCATCTGCCGCCCCGACGCCGGCGCCCGCCTCCCCGCCGAAGGCGACCCCGACGCCTCCGCCCGGAACCGCCATGGGCGGTGTCATGCCCGTGCTCACCCCGACCCCGTCCACGGCGTCGGCCGCCCCGAGCCCGCCCGCCCCGGCCTCGGCGCCGCCTGCCGTGGCCGCGCCGGCCGCGACGGCTGCGGCCGCCGGTACGCGGGCGCCGTCCCGCACCGCCGCCGGCGCAGGCTCCGCATTGCAGTCCGCCGGTGCCGGCACCGGCCGAAGCCCGCTGCCCAGCACCGGCCCGTCCTCCGA
>JAICYE010000476.1 GCA_025934385.1 Acidimicrobiia bacterium
CACCCGGGCCGGGTTCCAGGACGCCCGGGGCGGGTTCATGACGAACTGGGCCTATGTCTACGGAGCGGCTTCGGAGGCGGTGGCCTCGGGGGCGCTGCCCACGGAGACGCTGAATGACATCGCCTGGGCCCGCTGGCCGCGGGTCGACCCGGCCCGGCCGAGCCGACCCCCCCTCGGCGGGATCGACCTCGGGATGAGCGCGTACACCCGCCACCAGGCGGAGGCGGTCGAGGCGGTGCGCTGCCTCACCACCGCCGACAGCCAGCGGCGCTACATGCTCAAGTCGAAGAACCCGGCCGCCCGGGCCGCCGTCTACGACGATCCCGAGGTGCGCCGGGCCTTCCCCATGGCCGACCTGATCCGGGAGTCGATCGGCGACGCCGCCCCCCGGCCCGAGACGCCGTACTACACCGACGTCAGCGCCGCCGTGACGCGGACCTTCCACCCGCCGGCCTCGGTCAACCCGGCCACGACCCCGGCGGCGGCCGACCGGCTCGTCACCGGCGTCCTCCACGACCGGGTGCTGCTGTGAGCGCACCGGCGGTGGCGATCAGCGCCCCGGCCCGGGCCGAGCGGCGGCTGGGGTGGATGCTGTGCGCTCCGGCGCTGGCGGTGATGGTCGGCGTGACCGCCTATCCCCTGGTGGAGGCGGTATGGCTGTCGCTCTACAGCTACCGGATCACCGATCCGGCCGGGCGCCGGTTCGTGGGGCTGCGCAACTACGGCGTCGTCCTCACCGACCACCTGTGGTGGAGCGACGTCGCCACCACCGTCGTCATCACCGTGGTGACCGTGGCCGTCGAGCTGGTGATCGGCTTCGCCTTCGCCTCGGTGATGCACCGGATCGTGTTCGGCCGGCGCCTCGTCCGCACCGCCGTCCTCGTTCCCTACGGGATCATCACCGTGGTGGCGGCCTTCGCCTGGCGCTACGCCTTCGCCCTCGACACCGGCTTCGTCGACCACGTCTTCGGCCTGGACCACTTCGCCTGGTTCGGCCAGCGGACTTCGGCGCTGTTCGTCATCATCCTGGCCGAGATCTGGAAGACGACGCCGTTCATGTCGCTGCTCCTGCTGGCCGGCCTGGCCCTGGTGCCGGGCGAGATGCTCGAGGCCGCCGAGGTCGACGGAGCCACGAAGGTGCAGCGCCTCTTCCGGGTCACGCTGCCCAACATGAAGGCGGCGATCATGGTGGCGCTGCTGTTTCGCACCCTCGACGCCTACCGCATCTTCGACACCGTGTTCATCACGACCAACGGTGCCGCCGGCACCGAGACGGTCTCCTTCCTGGCCTACCGCCAGACGATCACCCGCACGGCCCTCGGCCTCGGCTCGGCGGTGTCCGTCCTGCTGTTCGTCTCCGTGGTCCTCATCGCCGTCGCCTTCGTGAAGGGCTTCGGCGTCGACCTGGCCCGGGCCCGGGGAGAGCGCTGAAGCGGTGAAGCGAGTCGCACGCGTCTCCGGGCCCGTCCTCATCGTGATCTGGACGCTCGTTCCCCTGCTGTGGCTCGTCTCCCTGTCGCTCAAGGGCGGCGACCACATCAACGACGGCCGGTTCTGGCCGGCGGCGCCGACGCTGCACAACTACCGCACGGTGTTCCGAACCGACCTGTTCACCAGCGCCCTGCGCAACTCGATCGGCATCTCGCTGATCGCCACCGTCCTGTCGGTGGCCCTCGCCACCCTGGCCGCCTACGCCATCGCCCGGCTCGACTTCCCCGGCAAGAAGCTCATGCTGTCGGTGGCCCTGGCCATCGCCATGTTCCCCACCATCTCGCTGGTCGGGCCGCTGTTCGACATCTGGCGCTCCGTCGGGCTCTACGACACCTGGCCCGGCCTCGTGATCCCCTACCTGTCGTTCACGCTGCCGCTGTCGATCTGGACGCTGGCGGCCTTCTTCCGGGAGATCCCCTGGGAGATGGAGCAGGCCGCCCAGGTCGACGGCGCCACTCCCTGGCAGGCCTTCCGCAAGGTCATCGTGCCGCTGGCCGCCCCCGGCGTGTTCACCGCCGCCATCCTCACGTTCTTCTTCGCCTGGAACGACTTCGTCTTCGGGATCTCGCTCACGTCGACCGGCCGGGCCCGCACGGTGCCGGCCGCCCTGGCCTTCTTCACCGGCGCCTCGCAGTTCGAGCAGCCGACGGCGGCCATCGCCGCCGCCGCCGTGGTCGTGACGATCCCGGTCGTGGCCATCGTGCTGGCCTTCCAGCGCCGCATCGTCGCCGGCCTCACCTCGGGCGCCATCAAGGGATAAGGGAGGAGGGCGCGCCGATGGCGGCCATCACGCTGGAGCACGTCGAGAAGCGCTACGGCGACGGGTATCCCGCCGTCAACGACGTGTCGCTCGACATCGCCGACGGCGAGTTCATGATCCTCGTCGGCCCGTCGGACTGCGGGAAGTCGACGCTGCTGCGGATGATCGTCGGCCTCGAAGACATCACGTCGGGCGACATGGTGATCGGCGGCAACCGGGTCAACGACCTCGCGCCACGGGACCGCAACCTGTCGATG
>JAICYE010000220.1 GCA_025934385.1 Acidimicrobiia bacterium
CGTAGCCCTTCTCGGCGTTGAACCACTTCACTACTCCAACCGGCACGACCGTTCCTCCTGCTTGCGGTACGGGCGCACCGTACCAGGCAGGCTCGCCGCCATGGCACGCGGGCCTGACGGTTCGCGCCCCCGGCGCTGCTACGCTCGCGGGCCGTTCACTCACGAGGGAGTCTTGATGGCCCGCAACAACGATCGCAGCCGAGGCTCGAAGCGGGCGCCGACCGCGGCCGCCATGCGCCCCCGCCGGGGCAAGCCCAAGGTCTGCATCTTCTGCCGGGACTCGATTCCCTGGGTCGACTACAAGGACGCCAACCTCCTCGGCCGCTTCCTCTCGGAGCGGGCGAAGATCAAGGCCCGCCGGACGACGGGCAACTGCAACCGCCACCAGCGGGAAGTGGCCGTGGCCATCAAGACCGCCCGGGAGCTGGCCCTCCTGCCCTACGCCAAGCGCACGGTGGCGGAGCGGCTCGGCGGGCGGGGCGGGCGGGGCGGCCGGGGCGGTCCCGGAGTTCCCGGAGGTCCTCGCGGTCCCCGTGAGGAGCAGGTCGAGGCCGCCGGCTTCGAGGCCGCCGTCGAGGCGGCCGACATCGAGGCCGAGGGCCTCGACGAGGTCGAGATCGGCGACGCTGCCACAGTTTCTGATGGCGCCGCCGACGAAGACGAGGGCTGATCCCGCCAAGGTGCCCGACCAGGTCACGGTCAAGCTTCCCGACGGTTCGACCCGCCAGTACCCCGCCGGCGTGACCCCGGCCGAGGTCGCCGCCTCCATCGGGCGGCGGCTGGCCGACGCCGCCGTCGCCGCCGCCGTCGACGGGATGACCGTCGACCTCGACCGGCCGATCGCGGCCGACGCCGAAGTGGCCATCCTCACCGCCGACTCGCCCGACGGCCTCTACGTGCTGCGGCACTCCACCGCCCACGTCCTCGCCCAGGCCGTCCTCGACCTGTTCCCCGGCGCCCGCTACGCCATCGGGCCCCCCATCGCCGACGGCTTCTACTACGACTTCGAACTGCCCGGGGGCGCCCATTTCACCGAGGGCGACCTGGAGCGGATCGACGCCCGCATGCGGGAGATCATCGGTGAGGCGCAGCCGTTCGTCCGGGAGGAGATGGACAAGACGGCCGGGCTCGAGCTCTTCGCCGACCAGCCGTTCAAGCGGGAGATCATCGAGGGAGCCGAGAGCACCGAGGGCGCCGAGGCCGGCGTCGTGTCGGTGTACCGGAACCCGAAGAACGGTGACGGCTTCGTGGACCTGTGCCGCGGCCCGCACGTCCCCCACACCAAACGGCTCGGCGCCTTCAAGCTGATGAAGGTGGCCGGCGCCTACTGGCGGGGCGACGAGAAGCGCCCGATGCTGCAGCGCATCTACGGCACCGCCTGGCCGTCGAAGAAGGAGCTCGACGACCACCTCCACCGCCTGGCCGAGGCCGAACGGCGCGACCACCGCAAGCTCGGCGTGGAGCTCGACCTGATCTCGTTTCCCGACGAGATCGGCGGCGGGCTGGCGGTGTGGCACCCGAAGGGTGCGATGGTCCGCAAGCAGATGGAGGACTTCTCCCGGGCCGAGCACGAGGCGGCCGGCTACGAGTTCGTCTTCACACCCCATCTCACGAAGTCGACGCTGTTCGAGACCAGCGGGCACCTCGACTTCTACGCCGACGGGATGTACCCCCCGATGGAGATGGAGGGGGCGAAGTACTACCCGAAGCCGATGAACTGCCCGATGCACTGCCTGATCTTCGGGTCGCGCACCCGCTCCTACCGGGAGCTACCGCTGCGCCTGTTCGAGTTCGGGACGGTGTACCGCTACGAGCGCTCCGGCGTGCTCCACGGCCTCCTCCGCACCCGGGGCTTCACCCAGGACGACAGCCACATCTACGTCGCTCCGGGGCAGATCGTGCCGGAGCTCACGTCGCTGCTGGCCTTCGTGCTCAAGGTGCTGCGGACGTTCGGCTTCGAGAAGTTCGAGGCCGAGCTGTCGACCCGGCCGGAGGGGAAGTCGGTCGGCTCCGACGAGGACTGGGAACGGGCCACCGAGGCGCTGCACGCGGCGCTGCGCCAGGCCGGCCTGCCGTACACGGTGGCCGAGGGCGAGGGCGCGTTCTACGGCCCCAAGATCGACGTGCACCTCCACGACGCCATCGGCCGGCGCTGGCAGCTCTCCACGCTCCAGGTCGACTTCAACCACCCGATCCGATTCGACCTCACCTACGTCGGTGAGGACAACGAGCGGCACCGGCCGATCATGATCCACCGGGCCCTGTTCGGGTCGGTGGAACGGTTCTTCGGGATCCTCGTCGAGCACTACGCCGGCGCCTTCCCCGCCTGGCTGGCGCCGGTGCAGGTACTGGTGCTGCCGGTGGCCGACCGGCACGACGAGTACGCCGGCAGTGTGGCGGGGACGTTGCGGGGCAAGGGGTTCCGGGCCGAGACGACCGACGCCACCCACGACACGCTGGGCGCCCGGGTCCGCAAGGGGAAGCTGGAGAAGATCCCCTACCTGCTGGTCGTGGGCGACGCCGATGTGGAGGGACGGACCGTCGGCGTGAACGTGCGGGGCTCCGACCGACCCGAGCGCGACGTCCCGCTCGACGACTTCGTCGCCCGACTGGCCGCCGAGGTGGCGGCCCGCTCCTGACATGGCTGCGGCGATGGATCGGCTCTGGGCCGGCTGGCGGTCGGACTACGTCGCCGGCATCGCGGAGGGGGAGGACGGCTGCCTGTTCTGTACGCTGCTGGCCGGCGAAGACGAGGAGTCGCTGATCCTGGAGCGGACGCCACTGAGCTTCACCGTTCTGAACGCATTCCCGTACACCTCAGGTCATCTCATGGTGGCGCCGGTACGGCACGAGGCGGAGTTGAACGGGCTGTCGGCCGAGGAGGGCGCGGCGCTGTTCGCCGGGCTGCAGCGGGCGACGCGGGGCTTGCGCGACGTCAGCCGTCCGGATGGGTTCAACGCCGGGGCCAACCTCGGCCGGGAAGCGGGCGCCGGTGTGCCGGGCCATCTCCACTTCCACGTCGTCCCCCGCTGGGGCGGTGACACGAACTTCATGACGTCGGTGGCCGAGGTTCGGGTGATCCCCGAGGACCTCCGGACCACCTGGAAGAAGCTCCGGGCCGTCTGGCCCCCGCTCCCATGACCGACGAGGACGGCAGCGCGCCGCGGGGCCCCGACGAGCTCCCCGAGGAGCTCGACATCACGGTTGCCCGGCCCTACAAGGTTCCCGACAACCGCAAGCGCCGCGTCGCCGCCACCTGCTACGTCGCCGCCGCGCTGGCCTGCGGGGCGGGGGCGGTGAGCTCCGGCAACGGCGGGTTGCTGGCGGCGGCGGTGTTCCTGGCGCTGGCGGCCCTGTACCACCTGGCCGCCGCCTGGCCGCTGCAGCTCGACGAGACCGCCGCTCTGGCCGCTTCGGCCGCCAAGGTCGGATTCCCCGTCGGCCACGCCTCAGCCCAGCTGGCCTGGCGGGGGCTCCGGAGCCGCCCGGTCTGGCGGGTCCTGCTGTACTCGGCCGACGAGCCGCCCTCGAAGCGGGGCCTCGTCGAGCTCGACGCCGTCGACGGCGAGATTCTCGGCTCCTACACCGAGGACAACCCCGAGGACTGGTCGGCCTACGGGTTCTCGCCCCGCTCGTCGGGCGGCGCCGCTTCCTGAGCGGCTTCGCCGCTCGGTGACGGCGGCTCATCCGCCCCGCCGGTCGCCCCGGCGGGAGGTGGCGTTTCCGGGAGCAGCCAGGCGCTCGGTCCGCCGGCGGACGGCGGCGATGACGGTGCTGGCGGCGCCGTGAATGGCCCACCAGCGGGCGGCGGCGCGGACGGAGCAGGGCCGGCTGGGGGAGGGCCGGCGGCGGGCGGGCCCGCGGCGGGCGGGCCGGCGTCGGCCGAGGCGACGACCGGCCAGCGGGCGCCGTGGCGGACGGCCCATACGGCGGCGGCGCCGACACCGCCGATCAGGCCCCAGAGGAGGCCGAGGCCCAGCACGCTGCCCGGATCGGGCCGGGCGAGAACTGCGGCGCCGTGGACGCTGCGCCGCAGTTCCGCCGGTGGCGCGCTGAACCAGCCGCTGTCGCGGTTCGGCCCGACGTAGGCGACGAGCGTGACCCGGCCGACCAGCGCCGCCAGCCAGGCGGTGCCGGCGAAGCCGGCCGCCACCACCGCCCCGGTGGTCAGGGCCCGCTGCTCGTCGGCCGGATGGTCGCGCTCCAGCCGCCGCCACACGGCCAGCCCCACGAGCGCCGGAGCCGCCAGCAGCACGACGAACAGCCACAGCGGCGCCGCACCGCTGTCGGGCCGGGCGGGGAGACCGAAGTGCAGCAGGCTGGAATGGCCGGTGACCCCGGCCAGCGCCGCCCCCATGGCGGCGTCGGCCAGCGCCGCCCCCAGGCTCAGGCCCACGACCGGGAACCCGATGAGGAGCCCGATCCGTTCGCCACCGCCGTCGGCCACGACGAGGCCGAAGACGAGCCCGACGACGGCCAGGCCCGCCGCCAGCAGACCGAAGGCCACGGCGCCGTCGCCGGCCATGTGCTTGAACGGCCGCCACCGCAGCATGACGTCGGCGCGCCCCTCGAACACCCGCACCGCCCGCCGCCGAAGCGCCAGCCAGGCCCAGAACCAGATGAGCACCGACGTGTAGAACCACACCTCGCCGCCGTTGAGGCTGCTGCCGAAGCTCGACCGGCCCCGGGGGTCACCGCCGGCGACGATTCCGGCCATGACGCCGAGGGCGATCCCGGTCGTGACGGCCAGCTTGGCGGCATAGCCGATCCGCCGTCGGCGGTCGTCAGCCAGCCGGGGCCAGGCGAAGCGCATCGCCGCCTCGGTGGCCAGCCCGCCGGCGAAGGCCCAGACCAGCGGCAGGAACGACACGGCCAGCGCCGTTCCCGTCGGGCTCCGACAGGCGGCCACCGTCCGGGCCCCGAAGGCGGCGAAGGCCAGATGGGCGCCGACGCCGGCGCCGCAGGGGAGGGCGTCGGCGTTCCCGGAGACGGCCACGGCGGCGACGGCCCCGACGATCACCGACACGGC
>JAICYE010000175.1 GCA_025934385.1 Acidimicrobiia bacterium
ATCGACGGCGAAGGGGAACTCAGAGTCCGGCGGTCTCGTGGGCGTGCAGCTGTGTCTCCACCTCATCCCGGCGGAATCGCCGGTGCCCGCCGAGGGTCCGGACGGCGGGAAGCTTCCCGTCCCGCGCCCACCTCGTCACCGTCTTCGTGTTGACCCGGAACAGCACCGCAACCTCGGCCGGCGTCAACAGATCATGTTCTCGAGCCGCGATCATTCTCTCCTCCATGACTCTTCCGCCCGGCGGTCATCGGCACTCACGCCGGTAAGCGGATCCCCAGCTCAGGCTCTGCCCGAGACTCTGCTCTCCAAGGGATACCCACCGGGCGGCGCCGTGACACCGGGCGGGACCGGCCACCCGTGCCGGCCGGCGACGTCGGCCAGTTGGCGCCAGATGTCTTCGTCGCCGTCCGCACCGGACGGCGCAGCCGGAGCGGCGGTCTCGGCCTGGGATTCGGCCGGCGGGCACCCGGTCGAGGACGGCGGGGGCGGGTCGACCCGGGGGATGGAGGCGGGGACCTCGGGGTTGGGGGAGTCGAGCCGCAGCGTCGACAGCAGGCTCTGCGGGTCCTCCGGATGGGCGGAGGCATCGCGGGCGGTGAGCGGGCGGAGCCCGAAGCGCCACTCGATCAGGCGGAGGATCGACGTGTGGTCGTGGAGGACGCGGTCGATGGTCGGCTGACCGGGGTCGGCGCTGCGGGAGAACGGCGAGGCGACGATGCAGGGAACGCGGAAGCCGAGCAGCACCTGACCGTCGACGACGTCGTGGTCGACGCCGGACCCGGGGTCGGCGCCGGCCGGGACTCCGGGCGTCACCCGGGGCGGCGGGACGTGGTCATAGAAGCCGCCCCACTCGTCGTAGGTGACGATGAAGACCGTGCGTTCCCAGGCGGGCCCGTCGACCACGGCGTGGAACACCTCCGACAGGAAGGCGTCGCCGGCGCCGATGGGGGCGTGGGGATGATCGTCGTTGCCGTGCCCTTCACCCATGCCGAGGAACGATGCCTCCACGAACGAGACGTTGGGCAGCCGGCCGGCGGCGGCGTCGGCCCGGAACTGCCCGTAGGGCGCCGAGGCCGGCAGGTAGCGGGCGCCCCACAGCGCCAGGAACGGGACGTCGGTGAAGTAGTACCGGCCGGTCGGGCCGCCAGGGCGGTTGAGCTGGTCCCACAGCGTCGGCGTCGTGGCCAGGTCGGACGTGTTGCGGATCCGGTCGGTCTGCCCCGAGTGGAGGAACACCCGGTTGGGGTACGTCGGCCCCAGGATCGAGCAGAAGTACCGGTCGCAGGTCGTGTAGTGACGGGCCAGGGCGGCCATGAACGGCCGGTCGGTTTCGGTGTAGAAGCCGATGGCATAGTCGTCGTTGTGGCCCCGGGCGAAGTTGTCCATGGCGCCGCCGTTCCGCTGGAACCGGCCCCCGGTGTAGGAGTGGTCGGGGTCGGGGTGGCCGCAGCCCATCGGGTCGGTCAGGTGGTGGTTGGCCCGCAGCACACCGAGCTGGTCGGGGAAGCGGGGCGTGGCCGTGTCCTGCACGCCGTCGGCGCCCGGCAGCCAGCCGAGGAAGTGGTCGAAGCTGCGGTTCTCCATCATGACGACGACGATGTGCTCGATGGCGCGCCCGTCGGTGGCGGGGGCCGGGGCCGCCGACGCGGCCGGCCACGGCCAGCGTGACATCGCCCCGCCGGCCAAAAGCCCGACCGCGCCCGCTCCGGCGCCGGCCAGCAGGCGGCGCCGGCTGATGTCAGGCCCGTGCGGCTGGTCCCCGCTCATCGGAACCGAATGTAGAGGAGCCCGACGTCGTCGCGGGGTCGGGCTCCGTCAGCTCAGCGGGACTTGGCGGCGCGGGGGGCGCGCTGGCGGGGGGCCGGCGTCACCGCCTCCTCGACGCTTTCGACGAGGTGCTTGACCTTGGCCGCGGCCTTGCCGACCACCCGCCCGGTGGCCCGGGCCGCCTTGGCCGGCGCCGGCTTCGCCGCCGACCGCTTCGGCCCGGCACCCTTCAGCACAGCCGCCACCGTCTTGTCGTCGAGGGTGGCGGTCGGAGCCGCCTTCCGGAACGACTCCATGGCGTTCACGCAGGACGCCTTGCGGGTGTAGGTGTCGCTCCGGGCCAGCACCCGGCCCTGGCTCGTCAGGACCCACCGGAACTCGCCCGGCTTCGGCTGGAGTATCTCGAACTTCGCCGTCATGACCACCTCACGTGTCGTCGCCGCTGCTGCGCTGCGATGGGTACTGCCCGGTCTGTTCCCGTTCAGGCCAATCATGGAACGGGAACGGTGTTCGGCGCCACGCTTCCGACGACCCCGGCCAGCTCCAGGATGCGGGCCGGCGGCAGATGCTCTTCGGTGATGCGGACGCCGAGGTCGGACAACGCATCCTCGACGGCGTTGCACAGTGCGGCGGGGGCGCCGATCATGCCGCCCTCGCCGACGCCGCGGTAGTTGGCGAACACGTCGGACGGGGTTTCGAGGTGGTGGATCTCGATCTCGGGGATCTCGACGGCGGTGGGGATGAGGTAGTCCATGAAGGTCCCGGCCTGGAACTGGCCCTCGGCGTCGTAGGTCGACTTCTCGTAGAGCACGGCGCCGATGCCCTGGGCGACGCCGCCCCGGATCTGGCCGTCCACGATGGCGGGATTGATGATCTCGCCGCAGTCCTCGACCACGATGTAGCGGGGGATGCGGACGAGCCCGGTCTCGAGGTCGACCTCGACGAAGCAGACGTGGGTGGCCTGCGACCAGCCGCCGACGCCGCCGTCGAAGATCCTCGCCACCCGGATGGCCTCGTCGCCCCGGGCCTCGCCCCGGGCGGCGCCGCCCTGGCGGCGGGCGGCGGCGGCGATGTCGGCCAGCGTGACGGCGATCGACGGCGTGCCCCGCACGTGGGCCCGCCCGGCTTCGACGACGATGTCGCCCGGCGCCGCCTCGAGCAGGTCGGCGGCGACGTCGACGATCCGCTCCCGCAGCCCCTGGCCGGCCAGCACGGTCGCTCCGCTGGCGAACGTCGCCGCCCGGCTGCCGGCCGTGCCGATGATGCCGAACGGCGCGGACCGCGTGTCGCCGTAGGCGACCCGCACCGCCTCGAGCGGCACGCCGAGCTCGTCGGCGGCCAGCTGGGCCAGCGTCGTCTCGTGGCCCTGGCCGTGGGGCACCTGCTGGGTCCGGACCGTCACCGTGCCGTCGCCCTCCAGCACGGCGTGGACGGGCTCGCAGTTGATCATCGGCGTGAAGCCGGGGGCGATGTAATCCATGTAGTCGGGCGGGCCCGGGGCCGGTTCGACGTAGGTGGCGAAGCCGAGCCCGAGGTGGCGGCCCTCGGCCCGGGCGGCGGCCTTCACCTTCTCCCAGTCGGCGAAGCCGGCCGCCTCCATGGCCGTTTCGAAGGTGCGCCGGGCCGACATCCGCTCGTCGAGGGTCGGGCCGGTGACCATGGGCCTCGGCAGCTCCCTGGCGGCGATGAGGTTGCGGCGGCGGACCTCGTCGCGGCCGAGCCCGAGCTCGGTCGCGATCACGTCGAGGAGCCGCTCCCGCACGAACGTCTCCACCGCCCACGGACCCCGGTAGGCGACGTAGGTCGCCTTGTTGGTGGCCAGCACCCGGGTGTGGAACTCCAGCGCCGGAATGCGGTAGGGGCCGGGCAGCAGCGTCCGCACCATGCGGGCGAACAGGGCGGCGGCGTGGGGGAAGCCGGGGTAGGCGCCGGCGTCGACGGTCATCCGGGCCCGCAGACCCAGGATCGTGCCGTCGTGGCGGACGGCGGCGGCGATCTCCACGGTTTCGTCCCGGGCCTGCCCGCCGGCGGTGAGGTGCTCGTTGCGGTCCTCGACCCACTTCACCGACCGGCCGAGCTCGAAGGCGGCGACGCAGACGGCGACGTCCTCCCGGTGGACGACGGTCTTCGACCCGAAGGCGCCGCCGACGTCGCCGGCCACCACCGCCGGCACCGTCTCGGGCGCCTTGCCGATCAGGGCCACGAAGGCGGCGTTCATGGCCTTCGTCCGTTCGGGGTTGGTCACGTTCTGCCGCAGCATCTCCGGCAGCATCTGCCTGGTGGCGGCCACCAGCGCCGGCGTCGCCTTCAGGTAGTGGCGGACACCGGTGAAGATGGCCTTCGTCCGTTCCGGCTGGGCCCGCATCTGCCGGACGACCTGGCGCAGCGGACGGCGGTGGGTGAGCAGCGCCACGGTCCACTTGAGGGCGTGGACGGCCTGGGTCGAGGCGTGGATCGTCATCTCGCCGCTGGCCGGGTCGACCTCGGCCACGAGGCCCCGCGTCTCCATCGGCTGGTTGGCGTGGCGGTGCTGGGTGAAGGTCTCGACGACGACGTGCTCCGCGGCGGCGAAGGCCGCGCCGACGTCGCCCCACCGCTCGCTGGCCCGGTACATCACGTTGGTCTTGGCCTTCGGCCACACCAGCGCCCGGCCGGTGTCGAGGGCCTGGCCGGCGGTGGCCACCGCCGGCAGCGGCCGGTAGTCGACGTCGATGAGCTCGCAGGCGTCCTCGGCCAGGCGGCGGGAGTCGGCCACGACCAGGGCCACCGGGTCGCCGACGTGGCGGACCTTGCCGGTGGCCAGGGCGTAGAACGACGGGTTGTACAGCCCCGGCAGGGCCAGCGCGCCGAAGAACGGGTACGTCAGGCGGCGCAGGTCGTCGCCGGTCAGCACGAGGTGCACGCCGGGCCGCCCCCGGGCGGCGCTGATGTCGATCGAGGCGATCTCGGCGTGGGGATAGGGGCTGCGGAGGAAGGCCGCGTGGAGCATGTCGGGCACGGCCACGTCGTCGACGTAGCGGCCGGCCCCGGCCAGGAGGCGGCGGTCCTCCACCCGGCGGACCCTGGCGCCCACGAGGCGCCCGGCGAGGGACTCACGCATCGACGCCGTCCTTTCCGCCGGCTTTCGGCGATGATCTGGGGGCGACCAGGGCCGCCACGGCCGCCTCGACGCCGTCGACGATGCTCTGGTAGCCGGTGCAGCGGCAGAGGTTGCCGGCCAGCTCCTCCCGGATCTCCTCCCGGGTGAGCGTCCGGCCGTCCGGACCTTCCCGGGCGGCCAGCAGGCAGTGGGCGGTCATGAGGAACCCCGGAGCGCAGAAGGCGCACTGGAACGAGTGGTTGTCGGCCATGGCCTGCTGCAGCGGCCCGAGCTGGCCGTCGTCCAGGCAGAGCGACTCGACGGTCTCCACCGAGGCGCCGTCGGCCTGGAGGGCCAGCATGAGGCAGGAGCGGACGGCGGCGCCGTCGAGGGCAACGGTGCAGGCGCCACAGACGCCGTGCTCGCAGGCCAGGTGCGTGCCGGTGAGGCCGAGGTCCTCCCGCAGCACGTCGGCCAGCGTCCGGCGGCTCTCGACGACGAGGTCGACCCGATGGCCGTTGACGGTCATCGACATCGGGTGGCGATCGACGACGACCGTGTTCTCGGGGGACACCCCCGAACCCCCGGGGAGGGTCACGCCGCCGCTCCTTCCTCCGCCCGTTGGGCGGCCTCGGCCAGACACCGCCGGGTCAGCACGCCGGCCACGTGGGCCCGGTAGGGGGCGGTGGCGTGGTTGTCGCCCGGCGGTTCGATCGTCTTCTTCACGACGTCGGCCGCCTCGGCGA
>JAICYE010000557.1 GCA_025934385.1 Acidimicrobiia bacterium
CGGGCTGATCGTCGCCTACGGCCTGGCCAACGTCACCGCCGCCATCCCCGTCACACCGGGAGGGCTGGGGGTCATGGAAGCCGTCCTCACCACCAGCCTCGTGGGCTTCGGCGCTCCCCGGGGCATCGCCATCCTCGGTGTCGTCGCCTGGCGGCTGGCCAACTTCTGGCTGCCGATCCCCGCCGGGGCCGCCGCCTATCTCTCACTGCGCCTCGGGCCCCGCGCCGGCGGCGAGCAGCGCAGCCGGGAGCTGCAACGGCTCGTCAGGCAGGCGGCCGGGAAAGCCGAGGGCGTCGGCCGGTGGGCCGTCCGCCACGAGGGTTAGCTGGGCGGGGCGTCGTCCCGCCGCAGGACGGCGGCGTCGCCGATCACGGCCCAGTTCGGATCGACCGGATTGGTCGGTTCGCCGAGTTCGGGGTTCCCGTCCGACGGGTGCTGAGCGGAGACCGCGGCGGCGGGGGATCCGGCGGTGCCCGGGCCGTCGCCCGGCCGGGTGGAGGCGAAGGCCGCGCCGGCCGCGCCGGCGGTGAGCCCCAGGGCCAGCACGCCGGCGATGGCGGTGCGGCTGAAGATCCAGCGGCTCAACTCCACGGCGTCGCGCTCGCTCACCCCGAGGATCCGCCGGAGCGAGCGGACGATGTCGTCGGCCGTGCCGCCGAGGGTCTCGGCCAGCAGCGCGGCGTCGGTCTCCCGGATCGCCAGCGGAGCGCCGGGCGCCACGCCCCGCTCCTCCCGCACGGCGGTGAGGAAGGCCCGCAGCGACTCGTCGTCGGAGCGCTGGAGGGCGAAGGCCACGGAGCCGATGCGGATCACCGCGCTGGGGCCGTCCCGTTCGACCGATGTGGGCCGATCGGGCACGAGGTACTGCGGTGCGGTCCCGTAGAGGACGGCCATCGCCTGGCGGACGGCGAGGGGGACGTCGGTCCGCCCGTGCTCCCAGCCCCGCAGGGCCCGGGGGCTGACACCGAGCCGGCGGGCTGCCCGCCGGAGACTCAGCCCCTTCGCCTCCCGGGCGGCGACGAAGCGGCTGCCGGTCGTTCGCCTCTTCGACATCGCCCTCTCCTCCGCCGCCGGACCGCGCCGGGACCTGACCCTGACTCCTCACCCATCGGCGTGTTCCGCCGCCCGGTTGAGGCCTTCGACGCCGCCGGCCGGGCTCAACCGGCATGTTCGAGTGTTTCGAGCCGCCATTCGTTGACATAGGGTCTCCCCCCTCACGGAGGGGAGGCCGGTGAACGAGAGCCATCTGAAGTTCTGCGCCAGTCCCGAATGGGCGGAGATCATCGAGCGGGAGGTGCTGCCGTGGGCCGTCGGCGACCGCGACCTCGGGGACGACGTGCTCGAGGTCGGCGCCGGGCCGGGTCTGACCACCGACGTCCTGCGGCAGCGGGTCGTCCGGCTGACGGCGGTGGAGATCGATCCCGAACTGGCCGGGGCGCTCCGGTCCCGCCTCACCGGCACGAACGTCGAGGTGGTCGAGGCCGACGCCACCCGGTTGCCGCTCCCGTCCGACCGCTTCTCGGCCGCCACGACCTTCAACATGCTGCACCACGTGCCGTCGCCCGAGCTGCAGGACCGGGTGCTGGCCGAGCTCTGCCGGGTGCTGCGGCCCGGCGGCGTCGTGGTCGGGACCTACGGGATCGCCAGCGGCACGCTCGACGAGTTCCACGTGGGCTACGTGTACGTCCCCTGCGATCCCGCCGGCATGCCGGCCCGCCTGCGGGCGGCGGGTTTCGTCGACGTCCACGTCGAGACCGCCGACCTGTCCGACGCCCGGCTGGGCTGGGCCCGGTCGCGCTTCCGGTTCGTCGCCTCCGCCCCCGCCTAGTCACCCCGCTGCCTCCGTCTGCCACGCAGATCC
>JAICYE010000570.1 GCA_025934385.1 Acidimicrobiia bacterium
CTCGTCCCGCAGGGCGGCGTCGAGCCGGGCCACCTCGGCTTCCGCCGTCGCCCGGGCGGCGACCGACCGGCGCTGCGCCTCCTCCGCCGTTCCCTGTCGGGCCGCCGCCGCCCGGACCTCGCCGGCGGCGTCGCTCTCCCGTGCGGCGACATCGGCCATGGCCACGACCACCCCGAGCCCGAACTCGAATCCGGCCGGCAGCCGGGCGGCCAGCACCGAAGCCAGCAGCGCCAGCCGGCCCTCGCCGCCGCTCTCGGCCACCAGGCGGAGCGGCGCGTCGCCGCCGGCGGCGGTGGCCTCGTCCCAGGCCGTGGCCAGCCCGGCGGCGTCGGGCCGGGCCAGCAGCAAGGCCGCCGCCGCGGCGCAGAGCTCTTCGTCCTCCTCCAGCAGCCGGCGCAGCTGCCGACGGGCGGCCGGCGTGGCGAACCCCCGGCGGTCGAAGGCCCGCAGCCGCCGGGCGGCCGGGGGCAGCCCGTCCGCCGGAAGCTGCCGCAGCGCCTCGCCGGCGGAGTCCAGGAGGGGGCCGAGGAGCCCGTCCGGCAGCGGCGGGAACGGCTGATGCTCCGCCCCGGCCGCCTCGTCTTCTTTTGGCGCCGCGCCGGCACCCGCGTCGTCGGTCGGTTGGCCGACGTTCACCGATCCCCTCTTTGCGCCCGGGGGGAGGCCGGTCCGTAGACTTGGCGCTCCGTCCCCGCCGGGCCCTGGAGGCAACGCATGCAGGCACGATACGACGCGCTCACGCTGGAGACCCAAGGCGACGGCGAGATGGTGGACGTCACGTCCTACGCCCAGAAGGCCCTCGCCAACCACGGGCTCTCCGACGGGCTGTGCACCGTGTTCGTGGCCCATTCGACCTGCGGCGTGACCACGATCGAGTACGAGCCCGGCTGCAACCAGGACTTCAACGACACGCTCGAGCGGCTCGTCCCCCAGCACGACCGCTGGGAGCACAACGAGCGCAACGCCGACACCAACGGGCACAGCCACGTGCGGGCCGCCCTCGTCGGCCCTTCGGTCACGGTCCCCTTCGCCGCCGGCGAACTGCTGCTCGGCACGTGGCAGAAGGTCGTGCTGATCGACTTCGACGACCGGCCCCGCTCCCGGCGGGTCGTCATCCAGCTTCTGGGGAGCTGACCCCTCCTTCTCCGTCGCGTTCTTCGTCTTCCGCGCTGGGCAGCGGGATCTCCTCGATGGCGGCACCCGAGGCCGAGCACCACCGGCAGACGACGGCCTCGACGACGGCGTCGAGCACCTGCTCCTCCTCCACGGTGAGCTCCCCTCCCACCGTGAAGTGCCAGAACGCCCGCGTGCGCCGGGTGGAGACGACGTCGAACCGGGTGAGGTTGCCGCAGGCGGTGCAGCGGTAGCGGGTGGTCATCGGCGGGTCAGACGTGGCCGACGAGGGCCGTCATCACGCCCCGGAGGGCCTGGTCGGCCCAGGGCTGGCGGAGGTTGTCGAACTCGGCCAGCACCAGGGCGCGGCCCTTGCGGACGAAGACGAGGTCGGCCACGTAGCGGATGGGCGGGTCGTCGGGCCGGGAGCCGGGATCGACGTCCTCGGCCGGGAGGCGGACGTCGAAGCGGTAGGCGACACCGCCGTCGCCGACCGGCGGCCTCGGGGCGGGGGCGAGGGTGCCCTTGGCGTCCTGCGACAGGCGGGGGTTGCGGGCCAGGCGGGTGTTGATGAGGTCCTCGATGCACGACCGGGCGGCCGGGGTCGTCAGCAGGTCGAGGGCTCGTGCCGCCGTGGCGGGCTGGTCGAACACCGTGGCCGAGGACGA
>JAICYE010000171.1 GCA_025934385.1 Acidimicrobiia bacterium
CCGTCCCGCCCGGCCGCATACCGGAGGTGCAGCTCCATCACATCCTCGACCCAATCGCCGATCGCCGGTGCGTACCCCATGCCGGTGTCGGTACCCGCCGGCCGTAACCGGGGCGCGATCGCTCTGTAACAACCTCATGTCGACGCGTTCGCCGGAGCGGTGCAGCAACCGTTTCACCGTTGCCGCAGGGGGGCAGAACGCGGGCGGGAGGTCAGCGACATGGAGAGTGTGCTGCTCGTCACATTCGAGGAGCCGAGCCGGGCCTACCAGGCGATGAGCGAGCTCGATCGACTCAACGGCGACCATGCGGTCACCATCCGCTCCGCGGCCATCGTCGAGCGCGATGCCGACGGGCGCTTCCGCGTTCGGGAGGAGCCCGAGGTCGAGCAGTACACCGCGACGGTGTCGGGCGGTCTCATCGGCGGGCTGCTCGGAATCCTGGCTGGGCCTGCCGGCCTGATGTTCGGTGGTCTCGCCGGGCTGCTCGTCGGGTCCTTTGCCGACACCGAGGTGGCAGAGGACGCCGAGCTGATGCTGGTGGCCATGAGCCACCGCATCGTCCCGGGCACGACCGCCGTCGTCGCCGACCTCGACGAGCCGGCCCCGGAGGCCGTCGACGGCGTGATGGGCAACATCGGCGGTGTCGTCGTCCGCCAGTCCCGCCGCGCCGTCGAAGCGGAGATCGAGTCGGCCGAGGAGGCCACCCGAGCGGCGCAGCAGGAGGCCCACCGGGTCATGCGGGAGCGTCGCAAGGCCCGCGGCGAGGAGACGATCAAGGACAAACTCGCCGATCTGAAAGACAAAGTTCCGAAAGGCTGAGCGAGTGGGCTCGTCAGCAATCCAACGCTCGAGCGGACTGGTCGCCCAGGTCAGCGGGGGGCTGGGCAGTAGGGTGGCTCCTCGTGGGTCTCTTCCGTCGCCGCCGGCCGGATCCGGCGTCGCTGCTGGAGCGGCGGGCGCAGCTCGCCGAGGAAATCGAGGCGGTCGACGCCGACGCTGCCTGGACATCGCTGTCGGATAACCCGGCCGAGGCGGCTGAGGGCGCAGCATTGCGCCGCCAGACCGAGGCTCTCCGGCGGGCGCTCGCCGATCTCGACCGGCAGATCGCCGCCGAGCAACATCGTCTCCAGCCTTGACTTCGACCGAGGGCCACTCCCCCGCCGCTGCGGGTTGCGGCGCCGTTCACCGGAAGCCGTACCTGCCCCACCGACGCAGAGCCGCTCAGCCGTTCAGCCGGTAGCGCCGGCGGCCGGCGCGGTAGGCGTGTCGTCGTCCGTTGGGTGTGCGGGGTTGTACCGGGCGCGAGAACGCCGGTCCCCTTCTTCTGGCCCCAGCCATGCGAATCAGTTCCCGAACCTATGGTCGGCCACCTGCTCAAGGTGACGGAACGGACGTTTGCTCCGGACGGGCGAGGTGGGCAATTCGGAGAAAGCTGTCACAGGGACCCGGAAACGTCGACCGGTCAGTCGTGCGAGCCGAGCACGCGCTCGACGGCCGCCATCCAGCGGTTGAGCTCGGTCTCGGGCGGCGCCGCCGGGCCGGTACCGGGCCGGGAAGCCGGCCGGGGGTGGCGCCGGCGATACCGGCGAACGCCGGCCTCGTAGACGAGCGTGACGAGGCCGATGAGGCCGGTCACCACGACGACAGGCAGCAGCGAACCACCGGTCACCACGGCCAGCACCACCGCCACCAGGCCCAGGAACTGGTAGTCGACCACCGGTCCTCCGGGAGCGGCCGGCGCTGGGGGGTGGCCGGGCATCGCTCTGCCCTCGAAGATTCGCCGCCGGGCCCGCGACCTCCCACCGACCCGTATTGCAGAGCGATGACAAAGGTATGTCCCGTACCGGTATCAGCCGGCGCGGGACGAATGCGGCGCCGGTATCAGCCGGCGCGGGACGAATGCGGCGCCGGTGTCAGCCGGCGCTGGTGCCGAAGCGCCGCTGGCCGCCGTCGGCAGGAACGGCCCGCAGCGCCGGGGACTGCCGGCGGATGATCCGCCGGATCTCGGTCGTCTTGAAGCTGGCCACCCGCTCCGCCCAGGAGTCGATGGCCGCCCGACTGCGCCCGGAGTGGAAGAAAGTGGTGAGCGGCCCCTCCTGCACGTAGGCGTTGGCGCCGAGAACCTCGATCACCTCGCCGTCGGCGAGGACCACGTCGTGCACGACGTCTGCGGTGGCGCCATCGAGGTCGGGGCCGCTCTCCATGCGTCGACCATACGACGGCCGCCCTGTGGATCGTCAGGGGGAACAACTTGTGGACAACTTGTGCACGGCGGCGATTCCCACGGAAATCCGGCCCTCCCCCGGCGAAACTGTCAGACCCTCAGGGCATACTCGGCGTCGCCCCACTTCCCCCGGTCGCTGTCCACTGCACCGGAGTCCCGCATGCTGCACATCCACCGAGCCGAACGGGCCGACGCCCTCGTCGCCGCCCTCGGCAGCGTCGTCGTCGAGCCGCTCGACGATCCGATGGCCGCCGAGGTCGTGGCCGTGCCGACCCGCGGCGTCGAGCGCTGGCTGAGCCAGCGGCTGTCGACCCGCCTCGGCGCCACTCCCGGCCGGGCCGACGGTGTGTGCGCCAACATCGACTTCCCCTACCCCGCCGCCCTCGTCGGCGGGGCGGTGGCGGCCGCCACCGGCGTGCCCCGCGACGCCGATCCCTGGGTCGCCGCCCGTTCGGTCTGGCCCCTCCTCCACGTGATCGACACCGCCCTCGACGAGTCGTGGCTCGCCCCGCTGGCCAGCTACCTGGGCGCCGCCGGCGGGAAGTCCGACCCGTCGGCATCGGATCTCGGCCGCGGGGCCCGGCGGTTCGGCAGCGCCCGCCATCTGGCCGACCTCTACGACCGCTACGGCGTCCACCGCCCCGGGATGCTCCGGGCCTGGGCGGCGAAAGACGACGTCGACGGTTCCGGCCGGCCCCTGCCGGGGCAGTGGGCCTGGCAGGCGGAACTGTGGCGCCGGCTGCGCGACCGCATCGGCGTCCCCAGCCCGGCCGAGCGGCTCGACGAGGCCTGCACCGCCCTTCGGGGCGACGCCGGCGTCGTCGACCTCCCCGCCCGCCTGTCCCTCTTCGGCCTCACCCGGCTGCCGGCCAGTTTCCTGGTGGTGCTGCGGGCGCTGGCCGCCCACCGGGACGTGCATCTCTTCCTGCTGCATCCCTCGCCGGCGTTATGGCAGCGGATCGAGGAGTGGCAGCGGGTCGAGGACCGCCCCGGCGGGCGGGCCGCCATCGCCCGGTCCGCCGACCAGACGGCGGCGCTGCCGGCCAACCCGTTGCTCACGTCGTGGGGGCGCGACGCCCGGGAGATGCAGCTGGTGCTGACGGCCGGCGATCGGGGCGAGGGGCCGGCCCCGGTCGACCACCACCATCCGATCGAAGCGCCAGCCCCGGCGGCCGGGGGTGTCTCGGATGACAACCCGACGCTCCTGCACCGGATCCAGGCCGACGTCCGGGCCGACCGGTCGCCCCCCGGCCTCCCGCTGGCGGGGCCCGACGAGCGGGCCCTGCTCGACCCGGCCGACACCAGCCTGGCCGTGCACGCCTGCCACGGGCGGGGCCGCCAGGTGGAGGTCGTGCGCGACGCCATCCTCCACCGGCTGGCCGCCGATCCGACGCTCGAACCCCGCGACATCGTCGTCATGTGTCCGGACATCGAAGCATTCGCCCCGCTGATCCACGCCACCTTCGGTGCCGCCGAGGGGTTCGACGGCCCCGCCGCCGACGAGGCGCCCGGCGGCGCGGCGACGACCGGCACGGCGGCCGCCGGCACCGGCCCGACCCGGGTCGACCTCAGGGTCCGCCTCGCCGACCGGTCGCTCCGCCAGACCAATCCCCTGCTCGGTGTGCTGGCCGAGCTCCTGGCGCTGGCCTCGGCCCGGGTCACCGCCGCCCAGGTGCTCGACCTCGCCGGGCGCGAGCCCGTCCGGCGCCGGTTCCGGCTCGACGACGACGACCTCGCCCGGGCCGAGGAGTGGGTGGCCGAGGCCGGGATCCGGTGGGGTCTCGACGCCGGCCACCGGGCCCCCTACAAGCTCGACGCCCTCGACGCCAACACCTGGCGGGCCGGGCTCGACCGGCTGCTGCTCGGCGTGGCCATGGCCGACGAGGGAAACCGGCTCGTCGGCGGCGTCCTCCCGGTCGACGATGTGAGCAGCGGCGACATCGACCTCGCCGGCCGCCTGGCCGAACTCGTCGAGCGGCTCACGACCGCCCTCGACGCCCTGGCCGTCCCCCAGCCGATCGGTGCCTGGGCCGCCGCCCTGGCCGACGCCGCGGACTGGCTCACCGCCATTGCCCCGGCCGACGAATGGCAGGTCGCCGAGCTCCTTCACCTCCTCGACGACGTCGTGGCCGAGGCCGGCGACGGCGACGCCGAGCTGACGCTGCCGGAGATCCGCACGCTGCTGGCCAACCGGCTGCGGGGCCGGCCCACCCGGGCCAACTTCCGGACGGGCCATCTCACCGTCTGCACGCTGGTGCCGATGCGGTCGGTGCCCCACCGGGTCGTCTGCCTCCTCGGCCTCGACGACGGCGTCTTCCCCCGCAAGGTCGATGTCGACGACGACGACCTCGTGGCCGCCGACGCCCGGGTCGGCGACCGCGATCCCCGCAGCGAGGACCGCCAACTCCTGCTCGACGCCCTGCTGGCCGCCGAGGACCATCTCGTCGTCACCTACAGCGGGCGTGACGAACGGACCAACGCCGAGCGGCCCCCGGCCGTGCCCATCGGGGAACTGCTCGACGTCGTCGATCGCACCGTCCGCCTGCCCGGCGACGGCACCGGGCGGATCCCGGCCCGGACCCGCATCGTCGTCCACCACCCGCTGCAGCCGTTCGACGCCCGGAACTTCATGGGCGGCCGGCTGGCCGGCACCGCGCCGTGGAGCTTCGACGCCGTCGCCCTGGCCGGTGCCCGGGCGGCAGCGGGCTTGCGGTCCCGCCCGGCGCCGTTCCTGCCGGCGCCGCTGCCGCCGGCGCCGGCCGAGGCCGTCGAGCTGGAGAATCTCGTCCGGTTCGTCCAGCACCCGGTCAAGGCGTTCCTCCGCCAGCGGCTCGGCGTGTCGCTGAGCGGAGACAACGACGACGCCTCCCAGGCCCTCCCGGTCGAACTCGACCCGCTCGAGCAGTGGGCGGTCGGCGACCGGCTGCTCGCCGGGCGGCTGGCCGGCGGCGAGCGCGACGCCTGCGTGGCGGCCGAACGGGCCCGGGGCGGCCTGCCCCCCGGCACGCTGGCCGAGCCGGTGCTCGGCCGGGTGCTGCCGATCGTCGAGAGCCTGGTGGCCGAGGCGGTCGAGGTGTCCGGCGATGCCCCCGCCCCCCGCTCGCTGGAGGTCAACGTCGCGCTGCCCGGCGGGCGGGTGCTGGTCGGCACCGTTCCCGGTGTGATCGACCGGGGCCCCGCCGGGCTGCTGGTGCGGGCGGTCAGCTACTCCCGGCTCGCCCCCAAGCAGCGCCTGGCCGCCTGGGTCCGGTTCCTGGCCCTCACCGCCTCCCACCCCGACCGGGCGGTGGAGGCGGTGACGATCGGTCGCTTCCGGTTCACCGGCCGGCGGAAGGGGGCGGTCAGCGTCGCCCGGCTCGCCCCCCTGGCCGGCGATCCCGATACCCGCCGGGCCGCCGCCGTCGCCGAGCTGGAGATCCTCGTCGACCTCTTCGACC
>JAICYE010000554.1 GCA_025934385.1 Acidimicrobiia bacterium
CACCTTCCAGGTGGAGTTGGCGTCGCGGCCGGGCACCCGGCCCGCCGCCGTGAGCTTCTGCAGGTGGGCCAGCACCGACCGCCCGGCCATGTCGTGGAGCTCCCCGGGGACGTCGACATAGATCCGGGCCACGAGATCGGTGATCTTGGTAGGCCCGGAGGCCAGCGCCTCGAGGATCTGGTTCTCCCGCTCCAGCCGGTGGGCGACGTACTCGGCCAGGATCGCCTTCGGCTCGTCGAGAACGTCGCCGTGGCCGGGGCAGAGCCGGGTCAGGCGCCGCTTGCGGAGCCGTTCCAGCGACTGGAGGTAGGCGGCCATGTCTCCGTCGGGCGGGTTGATGACGGCCGTCGACCCCGACAGGACCGTGTCGCCGGTGAACAGCACCCGCTCCTCCTCCAGGAAGAAGCAGAGGTGGTCGGAGGCGTGGCCCGGGGTGTGGAGCACCTCGAGCCCCCACTCGGTGCCCTCGATGACCTCGCCGTCGCGGGCCCGGCGGTCGGGCGCCCAGTCGGCCTCCGCCGACTTCGGCGGGCCGAAGGCCACGATCTCGGCGCCGGTCTCCCGCTTGAGGCGGTTGACGCCGGCGGAGTGGTCGACGTGGTGATGGGTGACGAGGATCCACCGGATCCGCTCCCGCATCGACGCCCCGACGATGGCCTCGATGTGGCCGGCGTCGTCGGGGCCGGGGTCGATGACAGCGACCTCGTCGATGCCGACGAGGTACGTGTTGGTCCCCGTGAGCGTCATGCGGCCCGGGTTGGGAGCGACGATCCGGCGGACGAGCGGGGAAAGGGCGCTGGCCACGCCGGGCGTCATGTCGGGCATCGGGACTCCACGAGCTCGGCGACGGAAGAGAACCGGCTGAGCGTCTCCAGGTTGGCGATGGTGGGGATCAGGAGCCGGAGCTCGCCGGCCGCGCCGCGGGCCAGGGCCTCGGCCGGCGTGGTCCAGATCGACTCGACGGTCTCGGCGGCGTCGTCGGTGGCGACCTGGCCGGGGGGCACGGCGGCGACGAAGAAGCGGGTGTCGAACCGGCGGGCGGTGCCCCGCCGGGGCGGGGTGATCCAGTGCGAGACGTAGTGGACGCCCGACAGGTCGAGGACGAGCCCCTCGTCGTCGAGGACGGCCCCGAGTGTCGTGACGCCGGCGTGGACCTCCCGCCGGTAGCGCGCCAGCCGGGCCGCGGCCCATTCAGTCGACGTCTCGAGCCAGGCGCCGGTGTCGGGATGGCGGGCGAGGAGGATCCCCGCCTCCTCGAAGCACTCCCGGGCGGCGGCGATCCAGTACGCCAGGCCGCCGGACGGCAGGCCGAGCTCGGCGCTGGCCTCGGCGTCGGACGGGCCGATGGCGATCGGCGCGCCGTCGCGGTCGCCGTCGTCGACGCGGCCGCCGGGGAAGACCCAGGCGTCGGCGGCGAAGACCGACTCGGGATGACGGCGCAGCATGAGCACCTCGACCCCGCCGGCGCCCTCACCGCGGTCGCCGGCCGGCCTGTCGCGCACCAGCATCACGGTGGCGGCGGGCTGCACCTCCACGTGCGACGCCGGCTCGTTCATATCCCGCCCATTCTAGGGGGGCGCTGTCATCAGCCTCTCAGGCGGGTGCGACCGCTCCGGGGCCCGGTCGCTTACGATCTCCTCCATGCGCCACGAGGCACCCGAGGAGAGGCCGGCGGCCGCGCCGGCGCCGAACCGCAGGCAGCGGCGGGCCGACAGCGCGCCGAGGCGGGCCCCGTTCCGCCAGCGGATCCTGCCCAAGACCGTGATCGGCATCGTCGTGCTCCTCCTGGCGTCGGCGGTCGGCTTCGCCTTCGGCGGGACGGTGCTCTACGCCTACTACCAGTACAAGACCGACAAGCTGGAGAAGAAGGTCGACTCCTTCGTCAACGGGTTCGA
>JAICYE010000452.1 GCA_025934385.1 Acidimicrobiia bacterium
CATGGCCTTCCGCAACAAGACCCTGGGCAAGTTCCAGCTCGTCGACCTGCCGCCCGCCCCCCGGGGCATCCCGCAGATCGAGGTCACGTTCGACATCGACGCCAACGGGATCGTGCACGTGTCCGCCAAGGACCGAGCGACCGGGAAAGAGCCGTCGATGACCAGCACCGGCCAGTCGGCCCTCAACCGGGACGAGATCGACCGGATGATGCGCGACGCCGAGGCCCACGCCGACGAGGACCGCAAGCGCCGGGAGGAGGCCGAGGTCCGCAACAACGCCGACACGCTCGTCTACCAGACCGAGAAGCTGCTCCGGGAGCAGGGCGAGAAGGCCTCACCGGAGGACAAGACGGCCATCGAGGACGCCCTCAAGGCGGTCAAGGAGGCCCTGGCCGGCACCGACGTCGACGCCATCAAGCGGGCCCACGAGGGCCTGATCTCGGCCAGCCAGAACTTCGCCTCCCGCCTGTACCAGCAGGCGGCGGCCCAGGCCCAGACGGGCGGCGCCGGCGGCCAGTCCGGCGACGGCCCTGGATTCCATGGTGACGGGGCCGGCAGCTCGACCACCGAGGAAGAGGTCGCCGACGCCGAGATCGTCGACGAGGGCAAGGGGGCGTAACCCATGCCGGATGAGGATCTCGGTGGGCCCGATGAGCCCGTAGCCGAGGGTGAAATCGTCTCCGAGTCGGAAGCTCCCGACTCGGAGACGACGGAACCCGCGGCAGAAATCGAGCAGTTGCGGGCCGAACGCGATGAATACCTCTCGCACCTGCAGCGCACCCAGGCCGAGTTCGACAACTACCGCAAGCGGATGCTGCGGGACCAGACCGCCCACCTCGAGCGGGCCACCGGCAACCTGATCGAGCAGCTGCTGCCCGTCCTCGACTCATTCGAGCTGGCCCTGAACAGCGGCGGCCCTGTCGCGTCGGAATCGGGCGCCGAGCGTCTGCGCAAAGGGGTCGAACTGGTCTACGGCGAGCTGCTCGGCGTGCTGGAGAAGGCGGGCCTGGAACGCATCGAGGCCCACGGGAAGCCGTTCGACCCCGAGGAGCACGAAGCGGTCATGCACGTGGAGAGCGAAGACGGAGAGCCGGGGGTGCGCGACGTCGTCCGCACCGGCTACCGGCTCAAGGGACGGGTCCTGCGCCCGGCGATGGTGAAGGTGGCTACGTAGACGATGGCTCCTCAGCGGGAGTGGTTCGAGAAGGACTACTACGCCGTGCTCGGGCTCAAGAAGGGAGCGACCGAGAAGGAGATCACCCGCGCCTACCGGAAGCTGGCCAAGCTCCACCACCCCGACGCCAACCCCGGCAACAAGGAGGCGGAGGAGAAGTTCAAGGACATCTCGGCCGCCTACGACGTCCTCAGCGACACGGCCAGGCGCAAGGAGTATGACGAGGTCCGGGACATGGTCGCCTCGGGCGCCGGCAACCCGTTCGCCGGCGCCGGTGCCGGCGGGTTCGGCGGCTACGGCGGCCAGGGCGGCGGCTTCGGCGACAACGTCCACTTCGAGACCGGTGACATGGGCGGCCTCGGCGACATCCTCGGCAACATCTTCGGACGGGCCGGGCGCCGCGCCGCCCGGGGCCAGCCCGGGGCCGGTCCCCGCCGGGGAAGCGACCTCGAGGCCGAGATCCACCTGTCCTTCGACGACGCCGTCCGGGGCGCCACCATCGCCGTCCAGCTGACCGGCGCCGCCCCCTGCCACACCTGCGGCGGGACGGGCGCCGCGGCCGGCACCGTCCCCCAGCCCTGCCCCCAGTGCAACGGCGCCGGCACGCTGGCCGTCGACCAGGGCCCGTTCTCCTTCTCCCAGATCTGCCCCCGCTGCGGCGGGAGCGGCCGGGTGGTGGAGAAGCCCTGCCCGACGTGCGCCGGCAGCGGCTCCGAGACCCGGACGAGGGACGTCAAGGTCCGCATCCCGGTCGGGGTGGCCGACGGCCAGCGCGTCCGGGTCAAGGGCAAGGGCACGGCCGGCAGCAACGGCGGGCCGCCCGGCGACCTCTACGTGACCGTCCACGTGGCGCCCCATCCGCTGTTCGGGCGGAAGGGCGCCGACCTCACCCTGCGGGTGCCGGTGACGTTCGCCGAGGCCGCCCTGGGCGCCGAGGTGAAGGTCCCGACGCTCGACGGCACGGTGACGGTCAAGATCCCGCCCGGCACGGCGCCGGGCAAGACGCTGCGGGTCCGGGGGCGGGGGATGTCGCGCTCCGGCGGCGGCGTCGGCGACCTGCTGGTCACCGTCGACGTCGTCGTGCCCCGGACGCTGTCCGACGAGCAGCGCCAGGCGGTGGAGGCGCTGGCCGCCACCGAGTCGGCCAACCCACGAGCGCACCTGGGGGTGTGACGGTCATGGCGAACGACGAACGCGGCGGCGGCCGGCACGACGAGCGGGCGCTCTACGTCATCTCGGTGGCCGCCGAGCTGGCCGGCGTCCATCCCCAGACGCTGCGCATCTACGAGCGGAAGGGGCTGGTGGAGCCGCAGCGGACGGTGGGCCGGTCCCGGCGCTACTCCGACCGCGACATCCACCGCCTGCAACGGATCCAGGAGCTGACCAACGGGGGCGTGAGCCTGGCGGGCGTCAAGCGGATCATCGCCCTCGAGGAGGAGCTCGACGCCGCCCGCGACCAGATCGACCACCTCCACGACCAGATCGCCGAGCTGCAGCGAGCGGCCGAGGAGGCCGTGGCCGACGTCCACCGCCAGTACCGGC
>JAICYE010000195.1 GCA_025934385.1 Acidimicrobiia bacterium
AGGAGGTGGCGGCGGCGCGCCGGGCCATCCGGATCATGCCGGTCCACGCCACCCGCCGGCCGCTCTGGGCCGACGAGCCGACCGGGGCCCTTCCCGGAGAGGCCGGGGCCCCCGGGAGGTCGCGGCCGGTCCCGCCCTCCCGCCGGCCGGTGGCGAGCCGGCGCCGTCGGGCCGGCTGGGCGCTGGCGGCGGCGGTGGCGGCGGCGATCGCTCTCCTCCTGCCCCGCGACCCCTCCGTGGCGCCGTCACTCCCGTCGCTGGCCGACACCCACGCCGCCCGGGCCTCGGTCACCGGCGACCCACTCTCCCAGCTGGCGCCGATCGCGGTCCCGGTCCGCTTCGGGCCGTGAACCCGGCCTATCGCCGTCTGGCCTTCGGGTGCCTCGTCGCCGGCACGGTCCTGGGCGGGCTCGTCCCGGCCCACCCCGCCGTTGCCCTCCCCGCCGTGGCACTGCCCGACATCGCCATGGGCGACATCGCCCTGCCCGACGCCGCGCCCGCCCCGTCCGAGACCAGCGCGGTGGAGCTGCTCGACCGGGCCCGGGAGGCGGCCGAGTCGCAGCCGTTCGACGGCGTCGTGGCCGTCGATTGGCGGGACGGGCACACGCAGCATTCGGCCCAGGTGCCCGTCCACAGCGCCGGCGGAGTCCTCCGCTTCGGTGACGAGGTCGTCGGCGCCGGCGCCCGTCGCCTGATCCACAGCAGCGACGGCTGGCTCACCCTCTGGGGCCACGACGTCGCCACCCTCGGCCCGCCCCCGACGGCCAAGTACCACCTGGCGGTGGAGGACGGCCCCGACGTCGCCGGCCGCCCGACCGATCTGATCCTCGTGGAGCTCACCGACAGCGACCGGCTGCGGGAACGCCTCTACGTCGACCGCGAGAGCGGGTTGCTGCTGCGCCGGGAACTGCTCGACTCCCGGGGCCAGCCGTTCCGGTCGGTGGAATTCACCGCGATATCCGACGGAGCCGGCGACGCCGGCGGCGGGACCGAGGCGATGACCGTTGGTACCACCCCCGGGCCCAGCCGCTCGGAGGAGCCGGCGCCGGCCCGTCACCTGGCGGCGCCCTACAAGCTCAGGACCCGCATCGGTACCGGCTACCGGCTGGTGGGGGCGTACAAGGCCAAGGGCCGCGTGGTCCAGCAGTTCTTCAGCGACGGGCTCCACGGGCTGTCGGTCTTCGAGCAGCGGGGGCACCTGAGCGGCGCCGAGACGAGCCTGGCGGGGGAGTCCGGCGGGGGCCGGGAGGTCGAGATCGCCGGCCACACGATGCGGGCCTACTCGGCGTCGGTGGGGGAGGCGGTCGTCTGGGAGAGCGACGGGATGGTCTACACCGCCGTGACCGACGCCCCCTGGATGGACCTGGCCGGGGCGGTCAAGGACCTGCCCCACGCCGATCCGCCCGGGCGGCTACGGAGAGTGGCCCAGGCGGTGGTGTCGCTCTTCAGGTGGCGGTGAGCGTGCGCCGGCGGCGGAGGATCCGCCGCCGTTCCCGCTCCGAGCAGCCTCCCCAGACGCCGTGGTCGATCCGATGGATCAGGGCGTACTCGAGGCACTCCATCCGCACGCAGCATTCAACGCACGTCCGCTTGGCCACTTCGACGCCGACGCCGTCGGAGGGGAAGAACTGCGCCGGAGAGCGATCCCGGCACGCCGCATAACGCATCCAATCGTGTTCCATGCACCAATCTCAAACGTCGGGCGGGGACTCGTGGTTCCCGCTTCGGATCGGGTACACCGGAGCGTGACACGGCGGACGGGTCGCGGCCGGGGCTCCCGGGAGGCATTTTTTCATGGCAGACCAGGAATCGTCGCATAACGAGGCTGTGTCTCCAGGGGATACCCCCGGGCCGCCGGCGGACGCAAACGCCCCGGTAGATCGACCGGCGACGCCGTCCTCCCCCTGGGAACCGACCCCTCCCGCACCCGCGTCACCCTGGACTCCCGCCCAGCCGTCGCCCTGGGCGGCGCCGCCGCCCCCGGCTCCGCCGCCTCCTGCTCCTCCGGCCCCGCCGGCCGAGCCTGTCCAGCCGGCGCCGCCGCCGGCGGATGAGACGGTGCGACCGACGCCGACCGGAGCGGCGGCCGAGCCACCGGCACCCGCCGACCCGTGGGACGCCGCTCCCGACGCCTGGGTGAACCCGCTCGCCGCCGAGGAGGCCGCCGCCGGGGCTCCGCCCGTGCCCCCGGTGCCGCCGCCGGCCTGGCAGGTCGGGCCTCCCGGGCCCCCCGCCTGGGGCGAACCGCCGGTCGCCTCCCCCCGCGCCGCCCCCGGCCGCCGGCCGGTCCTGATGGCCGCCGCCACCGGCGCACTCGTGGGGGCGCTGGTGGCCGGCCTCGTCGTAGCCGCCGTCAAGACCGACCACTCCGGCCCGGGCCGGACGGTCACGTACTCGGCCAACACGTCGAAGATCGACCGGGCGGGCGACGTCCAGTCGATCCTGGCCAAGGTCGAGCCGGCCGTCGTGTCCATCCGGACGCGCACGCTGAGCCTCGGCGACTTCCTCAAGCCCGTGCCGGGCGAGGGCGCGGGCACGGGGTTCATCATCGGCTCCGACGGAGTCATCGTGACGAACAACCACGTCGTGGCGGGTGCGCAGTCCATCGAAGTGGTTTTCGCCGACGATCGAAAGATGCCTGCTCGCGTACTTGGGAAGGATCCGTCCACCGACCTCGCCGTGGTCAAGGTCGACGCCGGCGGCCTGCCCACGGCGGTCCTCGGCAACTCCGACCAGCTCAAGGTCGGCGACGATGTCGTGGCCATCGGCAACGCCCTGGCCCTCGAGGGCGGCCCGACCGTGACCAGGGGCATCGTCTCGGCCCTCAACCGCTCGATCACGGCCGAGAACGGCGAGCGGCTCGAGCACGTCCTCCAGACCGACGCCGCCATCAACCCCGGCAACTCCGGCGGGCCGCTGGTCAACGCCGCTGGCGAGGTCGTCGGCATCAACACGGCCGTGGCCGGCGACGCCCAGAACATCGGCTTCTCGATCGCCATCTCGCCGGCCAGGCCGATCATCGACCAGCTGCGCCAGGGCACGCCGACCCAGAGCCGGCCGTTCCTCGGGGTGCAGATGTTCACGGTCACGCCGTCGATCGCCGATGGGCTCGGGATCAAGGCGACGTCGGGGGCGCTCATCGCCGACGTGACCGCCGGGTCGGGGGCCGAGGTGGCCGGGCTGCAGAAGGGCGACGTGATCACCGCCATCGACGGCAAGGAGGTCAAGGCGGCCGAGGACGTCACCGCCGCGGTGAACGCCCATAAGCCCGGCGACCAGATCAAGCTGACGTACCGGCGGGGCGACGCCACGACCGACGTCGACATCAAGCTCGGAGAGCGCCCCGCCGACGCCGGTTAGGCTCGACCCCATGGTCACCACGCCGGAAGAACTCGAACAACCGCAACCGCCGCAGGGCCATGTGCGGATCGTCTACCTCGGCCCGCTGGCCCCCCACTGGGAGGTCCAGGGCGTGTTCGGCGACCGCTCGGTCATCGACGAGTTCCGGCAACGGGCGCTGGCCCGCCTCCAGCTGCTGCCGCCCCACGATCCGCAGTTCCGGCGTAACCGGGAACGGGTCGCCCGCGACGCGGAGCGGGAGGGTCTCATCCTCGACTGGGACCTCGGCACCGAGGAGGAATGAGCCTCCGGCGGCCTCACGGCCGGCGCGGCAGCTCGGTAACGGGCCGGCCGCAGTCGTAGCCCTGGGCCAGGTCGCAGCCGACGGCCCGGAGGTCCTCGAGCTGGGCGGCGGTCTCCACCCCCTCGGCGATGGCCAGCATCCCGAGGGCGTGGGCCAGGTCGACGAGGGCGGCCACGATGGCGCCGTCGTCGCCCTGGTGGGTCATCCCCTTGACGAACGAGGCGTCGATCTTCACGGCGTCGACCACGAGGCGGCGCAGGTCGACCAGCGAGGCCCCGGCCGTGCCGAAGTCGTCGACGAACAGGCGGACGCCGCAGGCCTTCAGCCGGCGCAGCTCGTCCCAGGCGCCGGCGGCGTCGTCGAGCCGGGCCGGGTTGGTCAGCTCCAGGCACAGCCGGTCGGCCGGGAAGCCGGCGGCGGCCAGCGTCCCGAGGACGAGGTTGGCGAAGCCGGGGCCGAGCTGGTGGGCGGAGACGTTGACCGACAGCAGCCCCGGGCCGTCGGGCCGGGCCCAGCCGGCCAGCTCGGCGCAGGCCTCGGCCAGGACCCACTCGCCGACCGGGCCGATCAGGCCCGTCGCCTCGAGGACCGGCACGAACCGGGCCGGCGTCACCGGGCCGGCGTCGGAGTCCCACCGCAGGAGGGCCTCCACGCCGACGAGGGCGCCGTCGGCCACCGCCACCAGCGGCTGGTAGTGGAGGTGGAAGCGCCGCGCCTGCGCCGCCTCCCGCACCTGGTCCTCGAAGGCCGGCGCGAGGGGCTCGGCGGCGGCCGGAAGGGTGGCGACGGCACCGCCGTCGCGCTTCGGTTTCCAGATCATCGGCCCCTCCCGCGTGGTTCGCTCCTCCCTGATGTGTCGGGCGGAGCCGCCGGGAGCCTTAACGGGATTCCTTTTCGAAGCGAATCTGCCTCTCGCCAGGGGAGCGGAAGGGAATCCCGTTCAGTCCAGGCTGATTCCGTTCGCGCCGTTCGCGTCGCCGCCGGGCATCTCCCCCGTGACCATGTAGTTGACCCGTTCGCCGATGTTGACGGCGTGATCGGCCATCCGCTCGTAGTACCGGCCGACCAGGGCCACCTGCACCATCTGCTGGAGCCCGGCCTCGTCGGCCCGGCCGAGGGCGAAGATCGTCCGGAACAGCTCGCGCTGGAGGTCGTCCATCACGTCGTCCATGTCCTCGAGGGCCAAGGCCCGGGCGCAGTCCGACTCGGCGAAGGCCTCCAGCGCCAGCCGCAGCTGGACCCCGGCCTGGCGGCCCATCTGCTCGATGATCCGCCGGACCGGGTCGGGGAGTTCCACGGGGTAGAGCCGCCGGGTCGTCTTGGCCACGTTGACCATGAGATCGCCGGTCCGCTCGATCTCATGGATCGTCCGCAGCACCGCCACCACCATGCGCAGGTCGGAGGCCATCGGTTGCTGGCGGGCCAGCGTCGTGTAGCAGCGCTCCTCCAGCGAGTGGGTGAGCTCGTCGAGGGCCCCGTCGGCGTTGATGACCCGGTCGGCACCGGCCAGGTCGGCTTCGAGGAAGGCGTCGGTGCCAGCGGCGATGGCGTCGCTGGCCATGAGGCCGAGCCGCACGACGTCGACCCGCAGGTCGTCGAGCTGGCCGTGGTAGGTGTGCCGCGTCTCGTTCATCACCGCATTGTCGCCCGTTCCCGGGGAACGGTGTCCGGGTTGTCCGGTTCGGCGGCGGGGTTCGGGGGTC
>JAICYE010000077.1 GCA_025934385.1 Acidimicrobiia bacterium
ACCGGCACACCCCGGCGGGCGAACGCCGCCAGCAGCCCGGTGGCCACCGTGGTCTTGCCCACGCCGGAATGGGTACCGGCCACCACGAGCCGGGGGCCGAGCCGCGCACCGGAGGTCATCGCCCGCCGAACGTAGCGCCGCCGGGGGCTCACGGTTAGAGTGTCGCCCGTTGCGGACGGGAAGCCGGTGTGAATCCGGCGCGGTCCCGCCACTGTGACCGGCGAGCAGACCTCACGAACGCCACTGGGCCCCCCGGCCCGGGAAGGCGAGGCGAGCGTTGATCCGGAGCCAGGAGACCGGCCGCAATGGAACGGGGCTCACCCGTTCCTCCCACGAGGATGGAGGAGGCTCTCCGATGTCGACGATCAAGGCTGCGGCCCGTACCACCGCCGTCAACGTGCCGCCGTGGGCGTGGCTCGTCATGGCGCTGGCCCTCGGGCTGCTCTACGCCGTCACGTTCGACACCGGCGCGCTGTCATCGCACGTGGCCAGCTCCAGCATGTACTTCCACGAGCTGTTCCACGACGGGCGGCACCTGCTCGGCGTCCCCTGCCACTAGCCGCCCGGCCGTCACCCGGGAGGCCGGCATGTGGAAGCGCTTCGACCCGGCGCGCCCCCTGGCCGTGATCGTCGGTGCCGTTCTGGCCGGCGTCGTGGCCGGGCTGCTGGCGTCGGTGCTGCTGACCTTCACCGCCGAGCCCGTCATCGACCACGCCATCGCCCTGGAAGAAGCCCATAACGCCCAGGAGCCGAACGCCGCCGTCGAGCCCGAGATCGTCTCCCGCTCGACCCAGAAGGGCGCCGGCCGCTTCGCCGCCTACGGGCTCGGTGGCGGCGCCTACGGCGTGCTGGTCGGGATCGCCTTCCTGGCGCTGCGGCGCCGCTCCGGTGGAGCTTTCGAGCGGGCCGTCGTCGCCGGCGGCGTCCTGGCCGGGGCCTTCACGGTCATGCCCTTCCTCAAGTACCCGCCGAATCCGCCCGGGGTCGGCGACCCCGCGACCCTGTCGGAACGGCAGTGGAAGTACCTGGCGCTGATCTTCCTCTCGCTGGTGGTGCTGGCCGCGGCCGCCCGCCTGTCGGCCCGGCTCCGGGAGCGGGGCTGGCCCGACGAGGAGCGCCTCGTCGCCGTCGCTCTGGCCGTGGTCGTCCCCCTCGGCGTCATCTGCGCCGCGCTGCCGCCGTTCCACGACGCCGTCGACGTGCCGGCCAACCTCCTGTGGCGGTTCCGCATCGCCTCGCTGGGCGGCAACCTCATGCTGTGGGCCGTCCTCACCGCCGGGTTCGGGGCGGCGGCCGTCCGCCGGGAACGGGAACTGGCCGCGCCGGCGCCCGGCGGCGCCTTCCGGCCGGCGACGTCTGCGTGACCGCAACCGGCGCCGAAGGCCTGCTCCTCGTCGGGCACGGGTCCCGGTCGGGGGCCGGGACGGCCGAGATGGTGGCGATCGCCGGCCTGGTTCGGGCGGCGCTGCCGGACGTGATCGTCGATGCCGGGTTCCTGGAGATGTCGGACCCGCCGGCCGGTCCGGTGCTCGACCGGCTGGCCGCCGCCGGCTGTCGCCGGGTCGTGGTGCTGCCGCTGGTGCTGCTCGGAGCCGGTCACGCCAAGAGCGACGTCCCCGCCCTGGTGCTCGAGGGACAGGCCCGCCACCCCGACGTCCACGTCCACCTCGGGAGCCCGCTCGGCATCTCCCACGACCTCGTCGGCCTGCTCGGTGGAGCGCTGCAGGCCGCCGGCGGGTCAGGGCTGCCGCTGCTGCTCGTCGCCCGGGGGACGTCGGACCCGGACGCCAACGGCGACGCCCACAAGGTGGCCCGGCTGCTGGGGGAGTGGACGGGCGCGCCGTTCGTCCACACGGCCTTCAGCGGCGTGACCGGGCCCCGGGTGGCGGACGGGCTCGAGGTCTTCGCCCGCCTCGGATACCGGCGCATGGCGGTGGCGTTCTGGTTCCTCTGCACCGGCGTCCTCGTCGAGCGGGCCCGGGCCGACATGGCCGCCTTCGCCGCCGCCACCGGCGTCCGCGTGGTCGACGGCGGCTACCTCGGCCCGGATCCCCGGCTCGTGCCGCCGATCGTCGAGCGCTACGGGGAGGCGGTGCGGGGCATCGCCGCCGTCAACTGCGACCTCTGCGCCTACCGGGCGCCGTGGCCGGGCCGGGAGGACCGCCGGGGGCAGCCCATCGGCGTCGGCCACTCCCACCTAGCTGCCGAGCACCGGCAGCACCATTCCGCCGATCCCGCCTGAGGCCCCGCCCGCCACCGCGTCGGTGGCAGCCAGCATCCGCCGGAGGAAGGCGGCCGTCTCCTCGTCGTCGGCGGTGTCGGTGCAGCGGGCGGAGGACCAGCTCTGCGACCCGTTGGGTGGCGGGGCCGCCACCGGCCCGTCGACCGCCTGGCCGCAGACCCAGCACCGGGCGTCGACGCCGAACCAGGTCACGCTGCAGGCGGGGCAGCCGTGCAGGCTCCCGTCCGGCTCCTCGCCGTAGGCTTCCTCGATGCCCGACACCACATCCGTGAGGGTACTGTGCTTCTGGGCGGCTCCGCCGCCCCCGCCCGGCCTCCGCCGGGCTCCTCCGAGCATGGGGCCCCTGCCCCATGCCGGCCGTTGTCGGTGTGCGCCTCGTCGGGCCCTACTGGTCGCGGTGGACGGTGTCGGGGGAGAAGGCCGGCAGGCAGATGGCGACGTACTCGGCGCCCTCCGGCCCGGGGGAGCTGTAGCGGACCCACTCGCCGGGCGCGGTGTGGACCGCCTGCCCGGCCCGGACCTCGAGCCGACCGCCGGCGTGCTCCACGATCAGCAGTCCCTCGAGGACGACGGTGTACTCGTCGAACTCCGGCGTCTGGCCCGGCTCCTCCCAGCCCGACGGGCTGGTCATCCGGGCGACGCTCACGCCGGCCGTCGCCGTGTTGACCCGACCGACGAACTCCTCGATGACCTTGGGAAGGTTGCCGGCAGCCTCCACCCGGGCGGGCTGCGCGATGAGCTCAGGCATGGGCCGAAGCTTGGCAGATCGGCGCTTACAGGCGGGCGAGGGCGACCTGGCGGCGCAGGGCCTGGAGGGCCTCGCTGTGGGCGGTGCTCGGGCGGTACTTCATGCGGACGGCCTGGCCGTCGAGGGCGATGAAGATGTCGTGGGTGTCGAACGTCGCCGCCCGCACCCGGGCGTAGGGGTAGCGGGTGTAGCGGCCGCCGGTGCTCAGGTAGAACGCCCGCGACGTGACGACCAGCGGGCTGGCCTTGCCCTGCGGGCCTTCGACGACGTCCTCGGCCAGGACGCGCTCGCCCTCTTCCATCAGCCCCCGGATCGCCGAAGTGGTCACGCCGTCGATATCGACCGCCGACGGGCTGAGTTGAGCCGGATCCCGGCGCGTGCGTCCGAAACGCCGCCTATGCCCGCCGGTCCCAGCCGTTGCCGAGCCCGTGGGCCAGGAACCGTTCCGGGGTGGGGGCCAACGGCTCGCGGGCCCGGGCCAGGAGGTGCCAGGGGCGCTCGACGGGGAGGCCCGGATGGCGCCACTCCTCCAGCCGGCCGCCGGTGAGGTCCCCGGCCACGGCGTCGGCCGAGATCAACGTGACGCCGGGCCCGATCCGGACGCTCTCCACCACGGCGCCGTTCGAACCCAGGGTCAGGATGCGGGGGGAGATTCCGACGTCGTCGAGGAACGCCTCGGCCGTGGCCCGCGTGCCCCGGGCGGCGGCCACCGCCTCGTCGAGCAGGGCGAGGGCGGCCCGGGCCCGTTCGGCCAGCGCCCCGCCGGCCGGGGTGAGCCGCAGACCCCGCCCGTCCCGCATCACCAGCGCCACGCCGAGGTCAACCGCTGCCGGGTCGCCAACCCCGACCACTACATCCGCCTCTCGGCCTACGACGCCAACCTCGGCCGCCAGACGAGGGCCCTGGCCGCATGCTCGGCTACAGGCTGGAGTCCTACGCCGTCACCACCGGTCCCCCGGCCGCCGCGACGACGGCCACCCCAGCGCCTGATCCTCGTAGCGCTGTATCCGGCAGCGCTGATCGGTAGCCGCCCCGGAGATGTGGAGCGGTTAACCCGATAGGTTCGCGCTAACCGCTGCACATCTCGATAGATGCCGCTATGAGCGGCCCTGCTCACTGCCCTGGGGCGGTGAGAGCTTCCGGAACGTACGGGCCGGGCTCTGTTCGACGGCATCGAGATCGGACCCTGCCCAGACGGTCTGGTATTGGCGGCGGACCGGGAGCTTGAATGGGGAGTTGCCTTGCGCTCACCGCGCTCCCTGTCACGGGCGAGCCTGGCCGGCCCCGCGGCGTTGGGCGGCCCGATAGACGACTTCTGGGCTGAGGGGTAGCTCGTCGACGTCGGTGCCGAGGGCGTCGGAGACGGCGCCGGCCAGGGCGGCGGCGGGGCCGAGGGTGCCGCCCTCGCCGACGCCCCGGGCGCCGGTGACGTTGTCGGCCGGGTCCTCGATGTGGTGCAGCTCGAAGCTCGGGAGCTCCGCGGCCGACGGCATGAGGTAGTCGGCCAGCGTCGCCGTCCGCAGCTGGCCGTCGTCGTCGTAGACGTGGTGCTCGAACAGCGCACCGGCGATGCCCTGGGCCACGGCGCCGGCCACCTGGCCGTCGACGATGACGGGGTGGTAGGCGCGGCCGGCGTCCTCCACGCAGACGAAGCGGCGCAGCGTCACCGCGCCGGTGTCGGGATCGACCTCGACCACCGCCGCCTGGGCGCCGGCGGCGAACGTGCCCCGCATCGGGTCGTAGCTGCGGGTGGCCTCGAGGCCGGGCTCCTCGCCGTCGGGGAGGCGCTGCGACTCCAGATAGGCCACCCGGGCCACCGTCGACATCCACCCCGACCGGGTCGGGGCGTCGACGGCGTGGACCTCGCCAGCGTTGATGGTCAGGTCGCCGGGGGCGGCTTCGAGCAGGTGGGCGGCGATCCGCAGCACCTTCTCCCGCACCGCCTCGCTGGCCCGGAGGACGGCGCCGCCGCCGATCACCCCCTGCCGGGACGAGAACGCCCCGAACCCGAACCCCCCGGCGGCGGTGTCGCCGAGGCGGACCTCGACGTCGTCGTAGGGCACGCCGAGGGCCTCGGCGGCGATCTGGGCGAACGTGGTCTCGATGCCCTGGCCCTGCGACGAGGCGCCGGTGATCACCGTCACCCCGCCGAGCGGGTCGAGCCGCACGGTCACCACCTCGTGGCCGGTGCGGAACGACATGCGGGGCCCGGCTGACGCTCCCCGGCCCAGCCCGGTCAGCTCGTTGTAGACGGCGAACCCCACGCCGAGCAGCCGGCCGTCGGCCCGGGCGGCGGCCTGCTCCTTGCGGAACCGTTGGTAGTCAAGGCGTTCGAGCACCTCGTCGAGGCACGTGCCGTAGGTGCGGGAGTCGTGGACCAACCGCGTGGCGGCTTTGTAGGGGATGTCCTCCGGCGTGATGAGGTTGACCCGGCGCAGCTCGACGGGGTCGAGGCCGAGCCGGCCGGCGGCGTGGTCGAGCACCCGCTCCATCACGTAGACGGTGGCCGGGCGGGCCACGCCCCGGTAAGGGCCGGCCGGAGCGGTGTTGGTCGCGACGCCGGCCACGTCACAGCGGTAGTTCTCCACCCGGTAGGGCCCGGCCAGGAGCCCGCCGGCCATCAGTGGCTCGAGCCCGGCCGTCCAGGGGTAGACCGAGTAGGCCCCGGCGTTGCAGACGGCGTCGGCGACGAGGGCGGTGAGGCGCCCGTCCTCCGAGAAGCCGGCCTTCACCCGGTAGACGTGGTCGCGGGCATGGTGGGCGGCGACCATGTGCTCGGAACGCGACTCGACCCACTTGACGGGCCGACCGAGTTTGAGCGCCAGCAGGCAGAGCACCACGTCCTCGGGATAGAGCGACGCCTTGACGCCGAACCCGCCGCCCACATCGGGCGCCACCACCCGGATGCGCCGCTCCGCCATCCCGAGCAGGACGGCGAGGGCGTGGCGGGTCAGGTGGGGGATCTGCGTCCCGCTCCAGAGCGTGAGCGTGCGGTCGGCGGGGTCCCACGACGCCAGCGCCGCCCGACCCTCGAGCGGGACCCCGGCCTGGCGGTTGGTGCGGTACGTCCGCTCGACGACGAGGTGGGAGGCGGCCAGCGCGCCGTCGGGGTCGCCGGCCTCGAAGCGGCGGCTGAGGTACACGTTGTCGGGGGCGGCGTCGTGGACGACCGCCTCGGCGTCGAGGGCGGCCAGCGGGTCGACGACGACCGGTCGGGGCCCGTAGTCGACCTCCACGAGCTCGGCGGCGTCGACGGCGCCGCCCCCGTCGTCGGCCACCACCACGGCCACGGCCTCACCGGCGAAGCGGACCTTGGGCCAGGCCAGCACCGGTTGGCTCGTCTCCACGTAGCTCGGCAGCTCCGAGCGGGCGGTGATCCGCACCCCGATGACCATCGGGTCGTCGCCGGCCACCACCGCGGCCACGCCGGGCGCGGCGAGTGCGGCACCGGCGTCGACGCCGTTCACGTCGGCGTGGGCGAACGGGCTGCGGACGAAGGCGGCGTGGAGCATCCCCGGCACCACCAGGTCGCTCACGTAGCGGCCCCGGCCGGTGAGCAGCCGGAGGTCCTCCTTGCGGGGGACGGCCGAGCCGAGGACGCCGTTGCCGCTCGACGGTTCGGCGTTCATGGCATTGCGTAGCCGCCGTTGACCGAGATCACCTGGCCGGTGATCCAGCCCGACAGCGGCGAGGCCAGCAGCAGGACCAACGGCGTGACGTCGGACGGGCGTCCCAGGCGGCGCAACGGGTACTGGGCCAGGATCTTCTTCATGCGGTCCTCGTCGGGCGCCCCTGCTCCTGAGAGCCCGGCGTGCTCGTCGAAGCGGTCGGTCTGCACGAGCCCGATCGAGACGCAGTTGGCCCGGATGCCGTGGCGGGCCAGCTCCTTGGCCAGCGACTTGGTCAGCGCCATCGTCGACGCCCGGGTGGTGGCGGTGACCGACAGGCCCGACTCGCCGACCCGGCCGGAGTCACCCATCAGGCTCACGATCACGCCAGACCCGGGGACGGAGGGTGTCCCCCCGACAACGGCGGCGTGAGCCGCCTGAGACTGCGGTCGACCATCCGGCGGGCCACCGCCTGGGTGACGCGCAGCGTTCCGGTCACGGTCACGTCGACCTGCAGCGCCCAATCGTCGGACGTCGTGTCGAGAAAGCGCTTCGAGCCGGTGGCGGCGGCGTTGTTGACCAGCACGCCGATCGGGCCGAGCTGCGTCTCGACCGCCTCGATCGCCGCGCCCACCTCGTCGTCGGAGCGGACGTCGGCCTGGACGGCGAGCGCCGCTCCGGATATCCGGCCGGCCTCGGCGGCAGCCTCCTCGGCGCCGGCCCCGGAGGACCGGTAGTGGAAGGCGACGTGGGCGCCCTCCCGGGCGAAGGCCAGCCCGATCTCCCGGCCCAGGCCCTGCCCGGCCCCGGTGACGAGGACGACCTGTCCCTGCAGCCCGATATCCATGTCCGACCTTCTACACCATCTGACGCCGGCCGGTTTCAACTCTCGGTCGAATATTTGACTTATAGACGAGATCTGCTACGGTGCCCCGGTGAGCACCGTACTGGCGACGCGGATCGACCCCGAGGGCGGCCAGTTCCAGGAGAACGCCGCGTCCTTCGACCGGCTGCTGGCGGCGCTGGCCGAGCAGCAGGCGTTGGCCAGGGGCGGCGGCGGCCCGAAGTACGCCGAGCGGCACAAGGCCCGGGGCCGGCTTCTGGCCCACGAGCGGATCGACCTCCTCCTCGATGAGGATTCGCCCTTCCTCGAGTTCTCCACCGTCGCCGCCTTCGGCACGCAGTTCCAGGTCGGCGCCAGCCTCGTCACCGGCATCGGGGTGGTGTCGGGGACGGAGTGCGTGATCATCGCCCACGACCCCACCGTGCGGGCCGGGGCGTCGAACCCCTACACCTGGAAGAAGGTGCAGCGGG
>JAICYE010000387.1 GCA_025934385.1 Acidimicrobiia bacterium
ACCGGCGCTGGTGCTGTGCTCCACGGCGCTCCGGGCCCGGGACACGCTGGAGCCAGCGCGGGAGCGGTGGCCGGCCGGCGCCGACGTCCGCATCGAGGGCGACCTCTACGGCGCTTCGGCCGCCGAGCTCCTGACCCGGCTCCGCCGGGTCGACGAGGCCACCGCCGCCGTGCTCGTCGTCGGGCACAACCCCGGCCTGGAGGACCTCGCCCGGAGGCTGGCCGGCGGCGGCGACCCCGGCCTCGTCGCCCGCCTCCACGCCAAGTTCCCGACCGGCGCACTGGCCTCGCTGTCGTTCGCCGGCCCCTGGCTGGAGCTCGGAACGGGCCCCGCCCGCCTCGAGGCGTTCGTCGTGCCCGCCGATCTGAGCCCGGTAGGAGAGTGAACGTCCATTCACGCTTGATCGCTTCTGTGGCGCACGTTTCGCGCTGAGAGTGCTTGCGCTTGGAGCAGCGGGAACGGCCTGGTTAGCGTCCGGCCGATCCGGGGCGGGCGTTCCCTCCCGGGACACTTCCTCCCATGCGCCTTGTCATCCCATTCCGCGTTGTCATGCGCTGCGTCGTGGTGTGCGTCGTGGTCACGGCGGCGGCCCTACCGGCCGGAGCCCGGGGCCGCCCGACCCATCCGCCCCAACCGGCGATGCCGGCGGGAATGGCCGCCCTCAGGGCCCAGGCCAACCAGGCGGCGGCCCGCTACGCCGCCGCCCAGACCGCCTACGCCGAGCTCAGCGACCAGATCGCCGACCTCCAGGGGCAACTCTCCGACCTGGCCGGCCGCATCGGCCCGCTGCGGGAGCGGATCACCCGCCAAGCCGTGGCCGTCTACCAGGACGACGTGGCCCGGGCCGCCGTCACCAGCTTCGAGGCCCTGGCCGCCACCATCCGCTCCGACCACTCCGCCCACCTCGTGGCCGACCTCAGCGCCCGCGACGTCCCCGCCATCGACGTCCTGCTCGACACGAAGCAGCGCATCCAGGACCGCCAGCGCCAGGTCCTGGCCCGCCGCCACGACCAGTCGGTGGCCCTCGACGACCTCGCCGCCCAGCGGGACCAGATCTCGGCGGAACTGACGGCGATGGCCGCCGCACTGCCGTCGCCGCCCTCGCGCCTGCCCGCACCCCGGGTGAGCCGTTCGGCGTCGGCGCTCAGCCAGCGCCTGATCAGGGACCCCCAGTCGTTCGTCTGCCCCATCGACGGTCCGCTGGCCTTCAGCGACGACTTCGGCGCCCCCCGGGGCGGCGGACGGCGCCACATGGGCAACGACCTCCTCAACCCCCGGGGCACGCCGAACGTGGCGGTGGTCAACGGCACGATCGAGACCCGGCCCTGGGCGGGCGGAGGCATCACGATCTTCCTGCACGGCGACGACGGCAACACCTACGTCTACATGCACCTGATGGAGATCGTCGGCGCAGTCCCGAGGCAGGTCGCCCAGGGCGAGGTCGTCGGCCTGACCGGCAGGACCGGCGACGCCCAGGGCTACCACACCCACTTCGAGTTCCATCCCGACGGCGGCGACGCCGTGAGCCCCTACCCGCTCCTGGCCGAGGCCTGCCGGTAGCGCCCGCCGGGGGGCCGGGGCCCCACGGCACAGCGGCGGGATGCCCGGAGGGCAGGGGCCCGCCGCCAGAAGCAACGGAGGGAGTGCGCCAGCACTCCCTACTCCCTACGCCGGCCAGTACTTGCTGGCGCGGTGGGTGTACTTCCAGCCGCCGACGCCGAAGGCGAAGGCGCCGACCCCGAACCCGGTCAGGACGAGGATGAGCGTGCCGTGCTTGCCGCGGCCCTCGTGCTTGAGGACGGCGATGGCGTCGCCCTGGGGCACGCCCGACGGCGTGCCGGCCACCGGCGCGGTCGTCGGCGTCGGGAAGGCCGGGATCGGCGGCAGGAGAGCGGAGTCGGGCGGGACGTAGGCCGGGCCGCTGTTGGCGTTGCCGTTGCCCTCCCTGCCGTTCCCGTTGCCGTTGCCCCTTCCGCCCGACGACTGGGGCGACGGCGCCTGGTCCTGGTTCGAACCGGACGCCGGGCCCGCCGCCGGGCGGGGCGCCGGAGGAGGCGGCGGGGGCTGCGTGATCGGCGGGCCGACCCACGTCCGGCCGAGATCGGCGGCGCTCTGCCCGTTGCCGCCGCCCGAATTGCCGGAGCCGCCCGAGCCACTCGACGACGACGGCGGCGGGCCCGAGGAGGACGGAGGGGGCGGGTGCGGGCCCGACGGCGGCGGCGGAGGCGGCGGGTTGGCCTGACCGGGCGGCGGCCCCGAGGAGGGGGGCGACCCGGCGGGCGTCGTCGTCGTCGTCGTGTCAGGGCCCTTCACCTCGATCTTGCCCCACATGCCATGGAACGTCTTGCCGTCCGCGTCCACTTTGCCGTGGTGCTTGCAATAGAACGTGTACGTCCCGGGCTTGTCGAAGGTGGCGCTGTAGGAACCGTCGGGCCCGGTGAGGTCGCCGGAGCCTCCGAAGGCCGCCGGGTCGACCGGGGTCACCGTGTGGGTGCCGTCGAGGACGTGCCAGGTGACCGTGTCGCCCAGCGCCACCGAGGTGACGGTGCCGTTGGCCGGCGTGAAGCACGGTGGCCCCCAGGTCTTGTCGCACTTGGCGGCGTCCCCGGTGACGTTGATGTCATGGCCGGTGGCGCCGACGACGTCGGTCCACGTGAGCCCGCCGGCGGCGACCACGCCCACCGCCACGAGCACCCGCATCACCGACCGACGCACCGACACCGCCTCCGCAACCTCGACCCGTTTCGTGAGTCACTACACTACCGCTAGCCACAGAGCTAACAAGACCCCCTCCGATTCGCGGCGTCGGTGCTGGTCAGGAGCGGGCCAGGCCCCGGAGGGCGGCGGCCGTGTCGTCGGGCGCCACCAGCATGGGGACCGGCGTGGTGACGCCGGCCTCCCGGTAGGCCTCGACCCTCTCCCGGCAGGCCTCCGGTGGGCCGTAGATCAGCAGCTCGTCGACGACCCGGTCGGGGACGGCGTCGAGGGCGCCCGCCCGGTCGCCCTCCCGCCAGGCAGCCCACATCTTGGCCAGCTGGTCGCCCCGGCCCAGCCAGTCGTGGAAGGCGGCGTAGGCCGGCACGGTGAGGTAGGTCGAGATGAGCAACTTGCCGATGTTGCGGGCGAACTCCGTGTCCTCGGTCGGGCAGACGAAGATCCGCGCGACCACCTCGGCGTCGGCGTTCGCGA
>JAICYE010000211.1 GCA_025934385.1 Acidimicrobiia bacterium
AGCCGGTGAGCGTCCCCGAGCCGGATCCTGGCCGGCCGGGGTGGGTGCGGCGCCTCGGCGGCTACATGATGCGCCACCGCGCCGACGTGGTGCTCTCGCTCGGGGCGGCCCTGCTCGGCGGAGCGGCGCAGACGGCCGTCCCGCTGGTCGAGCGCCAGATCGTGGACGGCGTCATCGTCGGCCACCACTCCGCACTGTGGCCCTGGCTGCTGCTGCTCGCCGTCCTCGGGGCGGCCACCTTCGGGTTCGCCTACGTGCGGCGCTACCGGGGCGGCAAGGTGGCGCTGGCGGTGCAGTACGACCTCCGCAACGCCATGCACGACCACCTCTGCACCATGGACGCCACCGCGCTGGCGGCCATGCCCACCGGCCAGCTCGTCGGCCGGGCCAGCTCCGACACCACGCTGGTGCAGGGCCTCCTCAACTTCTTCCCGATCATGAGCAGCAACGTCCTCGTCGTGCTGCTGTCGCTGGCGGTGATGCTCTGGCTTTCGCCGCTGCTGGCCCTGGTCAGCCTGGTGGTGGTGCCGGCCGTCCTCGGGATCTCCTACCGCATGCGCTGGCAGGTGTTCCCCGCCACCTGGGAGGCGCAGCAGCGGGAGGGCGACGTCGTCCAGATCGTCGACGAGGACCTGGCCGGCGTGCGGGTGGTCAAGGCCTTCGCCCGGGAGGGCCGGGAGCTCGAACGCATCGCCGACGCCTCAACCACGCTCTACGGCTCGCAGATGCGGGCGGTGCGGCTCCAGGCCCGCTTCCAGCCGCTGCTGCAGGCCGTGCCGGCGCTGGGCCAGGTGGCGATCCTGACCTTCGGCGGCTGGCTGGCTCTCCACGGTCGCATCAGCCTCGGCACCTTCCTGGCCTTCTCGAGCTACGTGACCCAGCTGGTGGCGCCGGCCCAGCGGCTGGCCGCCGTGCTCACCATCGGCCAGCAGGCCCGGGCCGGCGTCGAGCGCATCTTCCAGCTCCTCGACCTCGAACCGGCCATCGTCGACGCGCCGGACGCCGTCGACCTTCCCCGGGGGCCGGGCCGGCTCGACTTCTGCGACGTCACCTTCGCCTACCAGGGCGGGCCGCCGGTCCTCTCGGGCCTCGACCTCCACCTCGCCGCCGGGGAACGGGTGGCGCTCGTCGGCCCGTCGGGCAGCGGCAAGTCGACGGTGGCGATGCTGGTGTCGCGCTTCTACGACCCCGATCAGGGGGCGGTGCTGATCGACGGGCACGACGTGCGGGCCGTCACCCGCCACTCGCTGCGGAGCCAGGTGGGGGTCGTCTTCGAGGAGAGCTTCCTGTTCTCCGAATCGGTGCGGGACAACATCGCCTACGGCCGGCCCGACGCCACCGACAGCGAGATCGAGGCCGCCGCCCGGGCCGCCGGGGCGCACGATTTCATCGCCCGGCTGCCCCGGGGCTACGACACCGTGGTCGGCGAGCGGGGTCTCACCCTCTCCGGCGGGCAGCGCCAGCGGGTGGCACTGGCCCGGGCGCTGCTCACCGACCCCCGCATCCTCGTGCTCGACGATGCCACCAGCGCCATCGACGCCCGCACCGAGGAAGTCATCCACGACGCGCTGCGGGAGGTCACCGCCGGGCTGACCACGCTGCTCGTCGCCCACCGCCGTTCCACGCTCCACCTCGCCGACCGCATCGTGGTGCTCGACGGCGGGCGGGTCGTCGACGAGGGGACCCACGAGGCACTGCTCGAGCGGAGCGCGCTGTACCGGACGCTGCTCACCGGTCTGGAGGACGGGTCGGAGCCCGACTCGTCGCCGACGGGGATCGTGCGGGGCGGCGGCCGGATCACCGCCTCGGCCTGGGCCGGGGAGCGCACGGCCGGTCGGGACGCCAGGGCCAGCCGGTCGGGCAGGGTGTCGCCGGGCGTGGCCAGCATCGGGCCCGGTCTCGGCGGCGGAGGCGGCGGCAACTGGCGGGCCAACCTGGCCCCCACCCCGGAGATCCTGGCCCGGGTGGCCGAGTTGCCGCCGGTCCGCGACATACCCGAAGTCGACCTCGACGCCGAGTCCCGGCCCGATCCCCGCTTCAGCCTGCCCCGGCTGCTGGTCGAGTTCCGGGGGCCGCTGCTCCTCGGCCTCCTGCTGGTGGTCCTCGACGCCCTGGCCGCCCTGGCCGGGCCCGTCCTCGTGAAGACCGGCGTCGACAACGGGGTGCGGGCCGGGTCGCAGGGCGTGCTGTTGGCCGCCTCGGCCGTCTACCTGCTGGTGACCTTCGCCGCGCTGGCCGACCAGATCGGCGAGACGTTCGTCACCGGCCGGGCGGCCCAGCGGATCATGCTGTCGCTGCGGATCCGGATCTGGGCCCAGTTGCAGCGCCTCTCGCTCGACTACTACGAGAGCGAGATGGCCGGCCGGATCATGACCCGCATGACGACCGACGTCGACCAGTTCGAGTCGCTCATCGAGAACGGGCTGCTCTCGGCGCTCGTCAGCGTGGTGACGTTCGTGGGCGTCGGCGTGGCCCTCGTCGTCCTCAACCCCGAACTCGGGCTGTGGACCCTGTCGGTGGTGGTGCCCCTCGCCGTCGCCACCGTGGCCTTCCGGCGGTGGGCGGCCCGGCTCTACGACCTGGCCCGGGAACGCATCGCCGTCGTCAACGCCGACTTCCAGGAGAGCCTGTCGGGAATCCGGGAGGCGCAGGCCTTCGTCCACGAGGAGGCGACGATCAGCCGCTTCCACCGCCTCGGGCAGAGCTACCTCGACGTCCGGGTGTCGGCCCAGCGGCTGGTGGCCACCTACTTCCCCTTCGTGCAGTTCCTGGCCACGGTGGCCAACGCCGTCGTGCTCGGCGTCGGCGCCCGGCTGATCGCCGGAGGGCACCTGACCACCGGCGAGTTGATCGCCTTCATCCTCTACATCGACCTGTTCTTCTCGCCCATCCAGCAGCTGTCCCAGGTGTTCGACGCCTGGCAGCAGACCCGGGTCTCCGTGGCCCGCATCTCCGACCTCATGGCCATCGGGACGCGCACACCGGCCGCCGCCGAGCCGGTGGCGCCGGGCCGGCTGTCCGGCGACCTCCGGCTGGACGGGGTCCACGTCGGCTACCCGACGGCGCCGAACCGGGCCGGGCCGGATCGACCCGGCGCGGCGGGCCGGGTCGAGCGGAGGGGGCCGGCCGACCGGCGGCTGCTGCAGTCGGCTGACGCCGTTCCCGTCCGGCCCGCCCTGGCGTTGGACGGGCTGTCCCTCCACGTCGCCCCCGGCGAGACCGTGGCGCTCGTCGGCGAGACCGGCGCCGGCAAGTCGACGGTGATGAAGCTCCTGGCCCGCTTCTACGACCCCGACGAGGGCGGCGTCCTCGTCGACGGGCTCGACCTCCGCACGCTCGACACCACCGCCTACCGCCGCCAGCTCGGCTACGTGCCCCAGGAGCCGTTCCTCTTCACCGGCACCGTCCGGGACAACATCGCCTACGGGCGGCCGGAGGCCACCGACGCCGAGGTCGAAGCAGCGGCGCGGGCGGTCGGCGCCCACCCCTTCATCGCCGCCCTCCCCGGCGGCTACCTCCACGAACTCGAGGAGCGGGGCCGATCCCTGTCGGCCGGCCAGCGCCAGCTCATCGCCCTGGCCCGGGCCGAGCTCGTCGACCCCGCCATCCTCCTCCTCGACGAGGCCACCTCCAACCTGGACCTCGCCACCGAGGCCCGGGTGGCGGAAGCCATGCAGCACCTCGCCCGGAGCCGGACGACGGTCATCATCGCCCACCGGCTGGCCACGGCGGCCACCGCCGACCGCATCGTCGTCCTCGACCGCGGCCGGGTCGCCGAAAGCGGCTCCCACGCCGAGCTCCTCGCCGCCGACGGGCCCTACGCCGCCCTCTGGGCCGCCTCCGAGCTGGTCGCCGACCGCCACACCGACGCCGCCTGACGCAGCGTCAACAAAGGAAGTGGCCAGGCCCGCCGACGTCGGATCCCTCCTGCCGTCGGGTCAGGGCAGGAGGACGATCTTGCCGGTGGTGTGGCCGGCGGCGCCGTCCGCCTGAACCGGATCCCACACACCGTGTATCGCAACCGGTTGCGGTCAGTGAACATCGACGGCCGTGAACACCCCGTTGGGCGCAACCGGTCGCGGTATACGGTCGGAGCCACACCGCTTCGGCGTTCCTGTGCAACACCCCCTGTTGCGGAGGAACGCCGGTCCGCGGTGCCCGTCTGGAAATGCTTGATACGAGAGCGGCAGAGGACACGGCCGTCTTTCTGCGGAGGCGTCCACGCCGGGGGGTCAGGCGGCGTCCGGGGGGTCTTCGAGCGCGGTGAGCCGGGCGGGGACGTGCTTGTGCCAGGGGGTTCCGGCGATGGGATCGCGGTCGGCGGCGGACGTCAGCTCGTTGGGCGCCACGCCGGTCGTCACCGCATTGCCGTCGCCGGACGGGCTGGTGAGGCCGAGGCCGTTGGGCAGGGCGAGATGCCCGTCCTGCATGCGGTCGTCGATCTCCACGGTGACGTCGCCGGCGCCCCGGCGGGTCGACAGGCGGGCCCGTCCGCCGTCGACGAGGCCCAACCGGGAGGCGTCGCCGGGGCTGACCCGCAGGGCCCCGGAGGGGTCGCGCTTGCGCCAGGAGGGATCGCGCATGATCGTGTTGGCGGTGAAGGAGCGCCGCTCCCCGGCCGACAGCACGAACGGCCAGTCGGGATCGCGATCGGCCGGCTCGGTCGCCAGCCCGGCCAGCTCCGGCAGGAGCTCGGGAATCGTGACGTGGACGAGCCCGTCCGGGGTGTCGACCCGGCGCCACGACTCGTCGTACTCGTCGTCGGTGATCACCACGCCCGACCGGCTCGACAGGATGGCGTCGAACAGCTGCTCGCCGGCCATCAGGCCCTCGCCGGCGAACCCGGCCCGCTGCACGCCGGCGGGGTTGGACTGGGCGCAGCGGTGCGCCGCCGCCCACAGCACCGCACCGGCCGCCGCGCCGTCGGGCAGCGTCGGGCCGAGCGTGCGGTAGAGCACGACCGGCGCCACCGCGCCCAGCCGGACGTCACTTCCGACGGCGGCGAAGAAGGCGCCGGCGAACGCCGCCCGCCCCCGCGCCGCCGCCTCCCGCAACGGCGCCAGGTCGGCCTCGGTCACCACGCCCAGCGCCTCGACCAGGCGGGCGTGGATCTCGGGCTCGGGCAGGGGACCGGCCGGCGGGTCGAGC
>JAICYE010000446.1 GCA_025934385.1 Acidimicrobiia bacterium
CTGATGACCCCCCGAAGGCAGCCGGCCAGGGACAGGCGGGCCTGGCGCTGCTGGTGGGGCGGGAAGAAGTCGACGATCCGGTTGACGGTCTCGGTGGCGTTGACGGTGTGCAGCGTGGAGAACACGAGGTGGCCGGTGTTGGCCGCCGACAGGGCGGCGCCGACGGTCTCGGGGTCGCGCATCTCGCCGATGAAGATGACGTCGGGGTCCTGGCGGAGGACCCGCTTGAGGGCGCTGGCGTAATCCTCGGTGTCGGTGCCGATCTCCCGCTGGTTGACCAGTGAGCGCTGGTCGGCGTGGAGGACCTCGATCGGGTCCTCGACGGTGACGATGTGCCGGGCCTGCGACTCGTTGATCGAGTCGATCATGGCGGCGATCGTCGTCGTCTTGCCCGAGCCGGTGGGACCGGTGACGAGGACGAGGCCGCGGGGTTCCTCGGTCAGCCGGCGGACAGCCGGGGGCAGCCCCAGGGCGTCGAAGGACGGCGTGCCGGGGAGAACCCGGCGCAGCACGAGGGCGACGGTGTTGCGCTGGCGGAAGACGTTGACCCGGAAGCGCCCGGCGCCGCCGTCCTCACCGGAGCCGTAGGCGAAGTCGGCCTCACCGTGGCGGGCGAACTCGTCGGCCCGGGCCGGGGGCAGGACGGCGTAGGCCAGCCGCTCGGTGTCGGCCGGACCGAGGACGTCGAAGTCGGTCTCGGTCAGGTGCCCGTCGATGCGGACGAAGGGGCGGCTCCCGGCCTTGAGATGGAGGTCGGAGGCCCGTTGCTCCACGACGTGACGGAGCAGCGCGGACAGCTCGAGCACGGTGAACGTCCTGACGTTAAGGATCGGGGGCTTGATCCCAAGGATCGGCACGTCGCTACACGGCGTTGAGCCGCTCCCGCTGCTCCCGGGCCGCTTCCACGACCTTTGCGCCCGGGCCGCCCGAGGTGGCCGGTTCGGGTCGGTAGGGGGCGTCGAGGACGGCGGCGAGGCTGGCGCCGACCGACGTCGTGAGGGCGTCGAAGTCGTAGCCGCCCTCGAGGAACAGCACGAGACGGCCGGAGGCGGGGGCGAACCGCGCCACCCGCCGGGCGATGTCGGCGAAGTCTCCGGCCGACAGGCGCAGGTCGGTGAGCGGGTCGGCCCGGTGGGCGTCGTAGCCGGCCGAGACGAGCACCCACGTCGGCTGGAAAGCCTCCACCCCCGGCGCGACGACCTCGTCGAGCGCCTGCAGGTAGACGTCGCCGGTGGCGCCGGCCGGGAACGGGAGGTTGAGCGTCGCCCCCCGGGCCCCGGGGCCGCCGACGTCGTCGAGGGCGCCGGTCCCCGGATAGAAGGAGCCGTACTGGTGGGTCGACACGTAGAGCACCCGGGGGTCGTCCCAGAAGATGGCCTCGGTGCCGTTGCCGTGGTGGGCGTCCCAGTCGAGGACGAGGACGCGCTCTCCCTCGTCGGCCAGATTGGCCGCCACCACCGCGATGTTGTTGATGAGGCAGAACCCCATGGGCCGGGCGGCCAGGGCGTGATGCCCCGGCGGGCGCACGGCCAGGAAGGCGGCGTCGCCCTCGCCCCGGCGGAGCGCCTCCACCGCCGTGAGGCCGGCGCCGGCGGCCAGCTTCCCGGCCCGCCAGGACCCGGCCGAGGCCCGGGTATCGGCGTCGATGTCGCCGCCGCCGGCGGCGCAGAACCGCTCCAGCGCCTCGAGATAGTCGGGCGGGTGGACCCGGCTGAGCTCGGGGATGGTGGCCTCCCGGGGCTCGAGCAGGCGGACGGCGTCGCCGACGTCGGCCGCCTCCGGCCCCCGCAACACGGCCGCCAGCCGCCGGGCCCGCTCGGGGTGGCCCGGACCAGTGTCGTGCTGCTCGAAGGCAGGGTCGCTGGCGAGGAGGAGCATCCCCGTAACGCTACGCCGCCGACCCCGCGAGGCGAACCGCCGTGCACGAGGGCGGCGGGAGGGGGCAAGTACGCTTGGCCGCCATGACGGGGGCAGCGTCGCGCAAGGTGGCGGAACGCGAGCCCGAGACGATCGAACGACGGGGCGAGCGGGCCCGGCTGGCCAGCTGGCGCTCCGACGGGGACGTGGCCCACCTCAGCCCGGTGGCGCCCCGGCCGCTCTCGGCCGCCTTCGTCGACTCCTGCCTCGAGCGCCTCCGGGCCCGGGGCTTCCGGTTCGTCGTCACCAGCGCCCTGTCGGACGGGGAGTGCACCGGTTTCTTCCGGGCCGGATTCGACGTTCGGGAGGAACTCGAGCTGCTGGCCCACGACCTCAACGCCATCCCCGAGGTCGGCCACCGGCTGCGCCGGCCCCGCCGCCGGGAGCGCTCCCGGGTGCTGGTGGTCGACGCCGTCGCCTTCGACGACTTCTGGCGGCTGCACGAGGGTGGGCTGGAGGACGCCCTCGGGGCCACTCCGGCGGTCCGGTTCCGGGTCCACGGACGGCGAGACGGGATCGACGGCTACGTGATCGGCGGTCGGGGAGCCGGGACCGGCTACGTGCAGCGCCTCGCCGTCGACCCCGCCGCCCGCGGCCGGGGGCTCGGCCGCTCGTTCGTCGGCGACGTCCTGCGGTGGATGCGGCGCCACGGCGCCGGCCGGGCCCTGGTCAACACGCAGCGGACCAACGAGGCGGCGCTGGCCCTCTACCGGGCCTGCGGCTTCCGGGTGCTGCCCGAGGGCCTGCGGGTACTGGCCCGGGAGTTGTGACGTTCCGCCGAGCGCCCGGCGGCGCCGTTCTCGTGGCGTTGGCCTGCGGCC
>JAICYE010000030.1 GCA_025934385.1 Acidimicrobiia bacterium
ACCACCGTGGCCCGTTCGGCGGCGATGAGCTCGGCCAGGCGGCCGGCGTCGAGCCGGGTGTCGGGCGAGAGGATGACCGTGCCGCCGCCGAAGAACGTGGCCAGCGTCACCCACTGGGCGGCGCCGTGCATGAGGGGGCACGCAGGGAGGTGCCGGTCCCGCCCCTGGCGGGCCCGCTCGGCCTCCTCGTCTTCGGTCGTGGCGCCGTCGAGGTCGCCGAGGCCGGCGGCGAGGATGTCGGCGTGGCGCCACATGACGCCCTTGGGCATGCCGGTGGTGCCGCCGGTGTAGAGGAGATAGCGGTCGTCCCCGGTCCGCTCGCTGTTCGGCCGGACGGGCGATGCGGCGGCCAGCGCCTCCTCGTAGGACGTCGAACCGGGCACGGCCGGCCCGAGGCCGACGGAGAGACGCAGGCCAAGGAGCGGCGGCGCGTCCGCCGCCCCGGTCACCTCGGCCAGCGTCGGCGTGAACCGGGTGTCGTAGACGACGGCCTTGGCGTCGGAGTCGGACAGGAGGTAGTCGAGCTCGGTGGCGACGTAGCGGTAGTTGACGTTGACCACCGCCGCCCGGAGCTTGAAGGCGGCCAGCATGGTCTCGACGAACTCGTTGCCGTTGTAGAGGTAGGCGGCGACGTGGTCGCCGGGCCCGATGCCGGCGCCGGCCAGGTGGTGGGCCAGCCGGTTGGCCCGCTGGTCGAGCCCGGCGTAGGTCAGCCGGACGTCGCCGAACCCGACGACCAGCGCCTCCCGGTCGGGGACGGCGTCGACCACGACCTCGAAGATGTCGGCCAGGTTGCGCTCCATCGAGCCGCCATTCCAGCAAAGCGGCGGAGCGCAGCTCCTATTCGCCCTTCCAGGTCGGGGGGCGCTTCTCCAGGAAGGCGCAGATGCCCTCCTGGGCATCGCCCGTCATGGCGTTCATCGTCATGACGGCCTTGGTCAGGTCGTAGGCCTGGCGCTTGTCGAGGTCGATCTGGCGGTAGAAGGCCTGCTTGCCGAGTCCGATCACCAGCGGGCTGGAGACGGCGATCTTGCCGGCCAGTTCGGCCACGGCGTCCTCCAGCTGGTCGGCCGGGACGACGCGGTTGATCAGGCCCCAGTCGGCGGCGGTGGCGGTGTCGATCGGCGTGCCGGTGAGCAGCATCTCCATGGCCCGCTTCCGGCCGACGGCCCGGGAGACCTCGACCATCGGCGTGGAGCAGAACAGGCCGATCTTCACGCCGGGCGTGGCGAACCACGCGCCCTCGGCGGCCACAGCCAGATCGCAGGCTGCCACCAGCTGGCAGCCTGCGGCGGTGGCGAAGCCGTGGACCTTGGCGATCACCGGCTGGGGGATCGACTGGATCGTCTCCATCAGCTCGGTGCAGACGGTGAACAGCTGCTGGTAGAAGGCCAGCGGCCGGCCGGTCATCTCCGAGAGGTCGTGCCCGGCCGACAGGCACGGCCCGGCGCCCTCGACGACCACCACCGGGGCCGTGACCGATCGGAGGGCGTCGATCAGCTCCGCCATGAGGTCATGCGAGAGGGCGTTGCGCTTCTCCGGACGGTTGAGCGTGATCCGGGTGACGGTGCCCTCGTCCTTGACGATCAGGTTCTCGGTCTGCATGCCGCCATTCTGCCGTTCCTCGTCCGCCGGGTCGAAGGGTCTGCCGAGGAAGGCGTAAGCATCAACTGTCTCAGTTGCCCAAAGGCGCCACTCAGATAACATTGAACTCTTATGAGGCATCACGCATCTCAAACCGCATTGGTATGCCTCGTGCTACTGCTGACGCAGCTGTGCGGCGGACTCGTGGCCCGGGCGCAGGACACGCCGCCCGACTATCCGGTCCCGGCGACCCCGCCCGACTATCACCGGCCCATCGGCAAGCTCGTGCCGCCGCAGGGGGCGCTGTTCGGGGCGCACCTCGACCAGTCGAGCACCCCCGGCCCGGAGCAGGACGAGATCGAGAAGTACGAGGCCGACGCCGGCCGGACCTTCGACATCCGGAACTACTACTACACGTTCGACCAGGACTTCCCCACCTGGCGGGAGCCCTACGACCTCGCCCATGACCGCTATCCGCTGATCTCATGGGGCTGCGAGGACGTCGACAAGATCCTCTCCGGCGCCTACGACGCCCTGATCGACGCCCGGGCCGACGGGCTGAAGGCGCTGGGCAAGCCGCTGTTCATGCGGTGGTGCTGGGAGATGGACGGCGCCCGCTCCGAGAAGGCGAGCAAGGTCGGCTCCCCGGCCCGGTTCATCGCCGCCTGGAAGTACATCTGGGGCCGGCTCCACGCCCGCGGCGCGGACAACGTCGTGCGGGTCTGGTGCCCCAACGCCCGGGGGTTCAAGCAGGACGCCGCTCAGCCGTTCTATCCCGGGGACGAGTGGGTCGACTGGGTCTGCACCGACGGGTACAACTGGTCGCCGGGCCGCAAGGAGGACTGGCGCTCGTTCGTCGAGATCTTCGACGCCTTCTACGAATTCGGGGTGCAGCACCACAAGCCGCTGATGGTGGGGGAGTGGGGCGCCCAGGAGCGCCAGCCGGGCGACAAGGCGAAGTGGATCGCCGAGGCCCAGATCGCCGTCCGGGAGAAGCTGCCGGGGATCGCCGCGGTCGTCGTGTTCTCGGTCGTGCACCTCTTCGACTGGCGGGTGACGACGTCGTCGTCCAGCTACCAGGCCTTCGACCAGTGGGCCAGGGATCCGTACTTCAACCAGCCCGACCCGCCGTTCCAACCGGGGTACCCCGCCGGTCAGCCGCCCGGTGCTCCGGGTTCCCCCCCGCCGCCGGCCGGCGGGGGCGGGCAGCCGGCGCCTCCGGCACGATCGACCCCCTGAGCTGCGTCCTCGCACGCCGGTAGCCCGCACGGTGTGCGGGCCGGCGATCAGCCATCGGAGTCGGCGTCAGGGTCGAGCAGCCGGATGGCCTTCTCGATGGCCCGCCTCGCCTGGTGGAGGCGGCGTTCCTCGGCGAGGACGGCGGGGCTGTCGAGCGAGTCCCGCAGGCGGTCATAGGCCAGGTCGCGCAGCTCCTCCTCGATCGACCGGAGCCGCTCGACGATCGCCTCGTAGGCGCCCGTCAGTTGCCGCCCACCTTGCAGCTCACCCGGTCGACGAAGCCGTGGCCGCCGTCGGCGCAGGGGTCGTCGCTGTGGTCACCCTGGTTGTCGCCCTTCTTGCCCTTGTCCTTGCCGTCCTTGCTGCCGTTCTTGCCGCTGCTGCCGTTCTTGCTGCCGCTGTCGTGGCCGCCGCTGTCCTTGCTGCCCTTCGGCGGGGGCTCGTGGGCGCAGTCCCGCTGGTCGGCCTTCTTCGGGCTGCCATCGGACTTGCACGAGGACGTCTTGCGGGGCGGGTCGTTGTGCTGCGGGTCACCGTTGTCGGCGTTGTCGGCGTTGTCGGCTCCGTTGTCGGCCGAGTTCTCGCCGTTGTCGGCCGAGTTGTCGCCGCCGTTGTCGGAGCCGTTGCCGGCGGAGTCCCCGCCGTTGGGATCGCCGCCGTTGGGATCGTCGGACACCGAGCCCTTCTGCTGCTTCTTGTGGCCCTTCGTGCCGTTCCCGTTCTTCGTGCTCTTGCCGCTCTTGGACTTCTTGCCGCTCTTGGACTTCCTGGCGCTCTTGCCCGACCCGCTGCCGTTGTCGGTACTGCCGGACTGGCTGGAGCTGTCGGGGCCGGAGCCCGACCCGCTGTCGCCCGACGAGTAGCCCGACCCGCCGTTGTTCCCGCCGCTGGCGCCGGGATCGCTGCCGTAGCCCGATCCGCCGCTGCCGCTGCCGCCGCTGCCGCCGCTGCCGTAGCCCGATCCGCCGTTGCTTCCGGTGTCGCCGCCCGACCCGTAGCCTGAGCCGCCGTCGCTCGGCGGCGGGTCGCTCGGCTGAGCCGAGCCGCTCCCGTTCGACGGCGGGTCGCTCGGCGGCTGGCCGTAGCCAGGTTGTCCGCTCCCCGGCTGACCGCCCTGGTAGGCGCCGCCGCTTGGCGCGGTTCCCCCACCTGAGCTGCAGTTGGAATCGCCGTGGCAGGGATCACCGCCGGGCGCCGCTTCACGGGGTACGTTCGGCGCCGCGTGCGCATCGGCGACGGCCACCGGCGCGACGGCCAGCAGGACGGCGGTGGCGGACCCGCACAGGATCCGCAGCTTCATCGACTTCATCGTGGCCCCCGATCGTAAGGCTCCTGCCACGGAGCGTATTGGACCCGGACCGCGGAGTCGCGGACCCTTCGGCCTACCCTTGGGTCCATGTTGAGTGCGGCGTCCCCGATCCTCGGCGACTTCCTCGCCGCCGAGCGCGACGCCGTGCCCGACGGGCTGGCCGGCTGGGTCCGCATTCCGTCAATTGGCGTGGAGCCCGTCCACCACCACGACGTCGCCCTCTCGGCCGAGTGGTGCGCCGAACGGATGGCGGCGGCCGGGCTCGAGCACGTCGAAATCCTGTCCACACAAGGGCATCCGGGCGTCTATGGCGACTGGCTCCACGCCGACGCCGCCTGCACCGCTCTCGTCTACGGCCATCACGACGTGCAACCGGTCGACCCGCTCGACGAGTGGACGTCCCCGCCGTTCGAGCCGACCGTGCGTCGGGGCCGCATGTTCGGCCGGGGCGCCAGCGACGACAAGGGCCAGGTGCTCTGCCACCTCGAGGCGATCCGGGGGCTGCTCGGCCGGCACGGCCCCGGGGCGTTGCCGGTCAACCTCAAGGTCCTCGTCGAGGGCGAGGAGGAGACCGGCAGCCCCCACTTCGAAGCGCTGCTGGAAGTGGAGCGCCACCGGCTCGCCTGCGACGTCGTCGTTGTCTCCGACTCCAGCATGTGGGCGGCCGACGTACCGTCGATCTCCACCGGGATGCGGGGGCTGGTGGCCTTCGACGTCGGCGTCCGCACCGCGGGGCGCGACCTCCACTCCGGTGTCTTCGGCGGTGCCGTCCCCAACGCCGCCCACTGGGCCGCCCGCCTCGTCGCCGCCCTCCACGATTCCGGTGGACGGGTCACGCTGCCGGGCTTCTACGACGCCGTGCGGCCGCTGTCGCCGGCCGACCGGGCCGACATGGCCGCCCTCCCGCTCGACGAGGCGGTCTGGGCCGAAGCCGCCTCGGTCGCCTGCCTGGAGGGGGAGACCGGCCACCCGCTGCTCGAACGGCTGTGGGCCCGGCCGACCTGCGACGTCACCGGCCTCCACAGCGGCTACGGCGGCGCCGGCGTGAAGACGATCATCCCGGGCACGGCCCGGGCCAAGATCACCTTCCGCCTGGTGTCCGACCAGAGCCCGACGGCGGTGGCCGCCGCCTTCGAGGCCTGGGCGCCGGCCCAGCTTCCGGCCGGCGTGGAGCTCGACATCCACCGGGAGGCGGCCATCGGGCCGGCGCTCACCCCGACCGGCCATCCGGCGGTGGCCGCCCTGTCCCGGGCCATCGCCGGCGTCTGGGGCCGGCGGCCGCTCTTCACCCGCAGCGGTGGATCCGGGCCGGAAGAGGCGCTCGGGCGGGTGCTGGCGGCGCCCGTCCTCCACCTCGGGATCGGTCTCACCGCCGACCGCATCCACGCCCCCGACGAGGGTGTCGACCTCGCCCAGCTCGGCCGGGGGGTGCTGGCCGCCGGCGAGCTCTGGCGGGAGCTGGCGGCGCTGCCGTGCTGAAGAACGGAGCGCCCTCCGGGCCGGTGCGGGAATGGGCCACGTTCCCCGATCCGGCCGATCCGGCGCGGCGCTGGATGGTCGACGTCACCTGGCTGACGTCGCCGTGGCGCTGCCTGTTCGGCTGCGGCTGCCAGGGTGTGCTGACCGCCGCGGCCCCCGAGATGGCCCAGGGCTGCTGCTCCTACGGCGCCCACTTCAGCGACGAGGACGACCGCGACCGGGTGCTGGCCGCCGCCGAGGAGCTCCGGCCCGACGAATGGCAGCACCTCGGTGCCGGCCGCCGGCGGGGCGTGACCGCCCGGCTACCCGCCGGCGGCTGGCGGACGAGGCTGGTCGACGGCGCCTGCATCTTCCTCAACCGGCCGGGCTTCGAGGCCGGCCCCGGCTGCGCCCTCCACGTCCTGGCCCTGCGCCAGGGCATGCACCCGACGGCCACGAAGCCCGACGTGTGCTGGCAGCTCCCCCTCCGCAAGGAGGAGAAGGAAGACGACGACGGCACGGTCACCGTCACGCTGTCGGAGTTCTCCCGGACGGGCTGGGGGCCGGGAGGGCAGGAGTTCGCCTGGTGGTGCACGGAGGCGCCGGAGGCCTTCACCGGAGCGGAGCCCGTCTACCGCAGCCTCGAGGTCGAGCTGCGGACGATGGTCGGCGACGAGCTCTACGAGTCGATCGCCGCCTATCTGGACGGGCGCAGGGCGGTCGCCGTCCCGCACCCGGCGGTCAGGACGGCCAGGTGAGCGCCCCCCCGCCGTCGACGACGATGACCTCGCCGGTCATCCACGACGAGGCGTCCGAGAGCAGGAACAGCGCCGCGGCGGCCACGTCGTCGGGCGTGCCCAGCCGAGCCATCGGCTGACGGGCGGCCACGCCGCTCTCGTCGTGCTCGTAGAGGGCCCGGGAGAACGACGTCTTGATGACGCCGGGGGCGAGGGCGTTGATCCGCACCGCCGGGGCGAGCTCGATGGCCAGCTGCCGGGTCATGTGGATCAGCGCCGCCTTGGAGATGTTGTAGACGCCGATGCCCGGCGTCGGCTTGAGCCCGCCGAGGGAGGCCACGTTGAGGATGACGCCGCCGTGGTCGGCCATGGCCGCCTTCCAGGCGGCCTGGATACAGCGCAATGGGCCTTCCTGGTTCGTCTGCCAGGTCTTGGCCACGGCGCCCATGTCGGCCTCCACCACCGGGCCGAACCAGGGGCTGGTGGCGGCGTTGTTGACGAGGATGTCGAGCCCGCCGAGCTCGGCCACGCAGTGGGCCACGGCGCCCTCGACGGCCTCTGGGTCACCGACCGACCCCGCGAAGGCCGTGACCTTCCCGCCGGCCGCCTGCAGGGCGGCGACGGTCTCGTCGAGCTCGGCCTGCTTGCGAGCGGTGACGCACACGGCGGCGCCCGCCGCCACCAGGCTCTCGGCGATCGCCCGGCCGATGCCCCGGGTGGCGCCGGTCACCAGGGCCACTTTGCCGTCCACGCGCATGATGGTGTTCGGATCGATCATCGGGCGGGATTCTAGAAAGCGGCCCCGTTCGGTCGGACCGGCGTTCCTCTGCAACGACAGGTGTTGCGCAGGAACGCCGGTCGGCGAGAATGCCGCCATGTCCGATCAGCCGATCTCGTTGACGCCCGGCGGCCTGCCGGAGACCGTCCTGCCGCCGGCGCCGGCCGAGGCCCGGGAGGCGCTGACGGCGGCGCTGGCCCTGGCCGACACCGCCGCCCGGCGGGAGGCCATCGCCGCCGTGGTGGCCCGCTTCCCCCGCTTCCTGGAGGGCTGGGCCCGCCTCGGCCTCCACGGCCGCGACGACGTCGAGGCCTACGCCTGCTTCCGGGTGGGTTACCACCGGGGTCTCGACGCCCTCCGCCAGGCCGGCTGGCGGGGATCGGGCTACGTGCGCTCGGCCCGTCCGGAGAACCTCGGGTTCCTGCTGGCGCTGGACGGGCTGCGCCGCCAGGCCGGCCGGATCGGCGAGGCCGACGAGGAGGCCCGCTGCGCCGAGTTCCTCCACCAGCTCGACCCCGGCTGGTCGGGCGGGGAGGGCGCCGGGGAGGGCTAGGCGCCGGTGGTCTCACCCTCGCCGGCGGTGTCGCCGGCGTCGGCGGACTCGCCCGCCTCGCCCGTCCACCCGACGGCGGCGTCGACCGCCCCGACCGAATCCGGGAACGTGGCCACGAAGTAGTCGCGCCAGCCCCTCTCCCAGTCCACCAGGGCCTTGGGCGGCTCCCGGTAGTAGAGCATCGGCCGCCCGGCCGCCAGCGACTGGAAGTCGCCCTGCTTCACGAAGAAGTCGGGCTCCGTGGTCATCGAGATGCCGCCGCCGCCCGGCAGGCGGGTCGGTTTGGCTGCCCGGGGCATCTACCGCCTCCCTTCAGCGCTGCGCACGATTCCCACCCTACCGCCCGTCCGACACCGGTTCCGTCAGCCAATACGGTGGTGGCCCGAACGAGACGGCGGAGGAGGACGGCGCAATGGCCATCGGGTTCGGTGTCTTCGCCCCCCAGGGCTGGAAGCGGGAACTGCGGGGCATCGCCGACCCGCAGGCCGCCTGGGCGAAGACCAAGGAGGTGACCCTGGCCGCCGAGGCGGCGGGCTACGACTCGATCTGGGTCTACGACCACGTCCACAACGTGCCGAAACCGTCGGGGGAGGCGGTCTTCGAATGCTGGACGACGATGGCGGCCCTGGCCGAGGCCACCAGCCGCATCCGGCTCGGGCAGATGGTGGGCTGCGCGCTGTACCGTCCGCCGGCGCTGCTGGCCAAGATCACCTCCAACATCGACGTGATCTCCGGCGGGCGCCTGGAGTGGGGGATCGGCGCCGGCTGGTACCGCAACGAGTTCGCCGGCTACGGCTACGACTTCGGCGAGCCGAAGGAGCGGATCGGCCGGATGGCCGAGACCGTCGAGATCGTGACCTCGATGTGGTCGCAGCCCGAGACGACCTACGAGGGGCGGTACCACCGGCTCCACCGGGGCCAGTGCGACCCGAAGCCGGTGCAGTCGCCCCGGCCGCCGGTGTGGATCGGGGGCGGCGGCGAGCAGCTGACCCTCCGGGTGGTGGCCCGCCTGGCCGACTGGGCCAACTTCGGCGGCAAGCCCGAGGAGTGGGCGGCCAAGCGGGAGGTCCTGAAGGGCCATTGCAAGGCGGTGGGGCGCGACGAGGAGTCGATCGGGAAGTCGTGGAGCCCGGAGGTGTTCATCCGGGAGAGCGAACGGGAGGTCCGGGAGTCGATCGAGGCGGGCCGGGCCGGGTCACTGTGGGGCGAGGACCCCGACGCCTGGGCCGCCGGCAACCTCGTCGGCACGCCCGAGCAGGTGGCCGGGAAGGTCGCCCGCTACGTCGAGCTCGGCTGCACGTACTTCGTCCCCTGGTGCACCGACTATCCCGATCTCACCACGCTGTCGCTCTTCGCCGAACGGGTGATGCCGGAGTTCCGCTGAGGCTCAGCCGTGGGCCTCGCGGATGGCGTCCCACTCCTCGGGGGTGGCGGTGTGCCAGGCCCAGAACGAGAACCCGGTCACACCCCGGGCCTGGGCCGCCTGGATGAAGCGGACGAGGTGCTCCTTGGGCGGCGAGCCGGTCGGCCCGCCCTCGGGGCCGGCGTCGTAGGCCTGCCCGACCGGCATGATCGGCTTGCCGAGCCCGGCGAGGTCGGTGACGGTCTGGTCGACCTCGACGGCGGGGTCGCGCTCCAGCCAGTAGACCATCGGTGCCACGGCGTCGAACTGCCGGACGATCTCGGCGTAGGGGTACCCGGCGTTGTAGTGCGGCCGGGGGACGGTGGCCACCAGCGGGTAGGCGGGCCCGGCCAGCTCCCGGAGCCGGCGGCTGTAGGTGTCGGCCACCGGCACCGAGAGGTTCACACCCTCGGTGTGGGTCTCGATGTCGGCCGAGAAGGCGTCGATGCGCTGCCCGGTCGGCGTCGTGTAGGCGATCTCGGCGGCGGCCCGCGCCGCGTCAGCCTCGGCGTCGAAGAGGTAGGGGAAGTCCCAGCCGACCACGGCCAGGCCGGCGGCGTGGGCCACCGGGAGGAGGCGGTCGAGGTCGCCCTGGGCGTAGAAGCCGTCTTTCGAGGAGCCGAGCCGGAGGTAGACGTGGGTGAGCCCGGCGGCCTTCGCCTGGGCCACGAGGGCGGCCGGGTCGTTGCCGGCCGCCTGGCGGAGGTAGTGGAGCCACATGCCCTTGCCCCGGGGAAGCGCCGGAGCCGGGTTCGGCGGAACCGGCGCGCCCGCCACGCCCGGCGCGCCGGTGGGCGCCGGTGGCAGGGCGGCCAGCGCCCGGATCGGCCGCTCGGCCGGTGTGGCGGCGCCGGCCGCCCGCGGTGGCTCCGACTGGACGAAGGCCATGAGCCCGCCGATGGCCACCAGCAGCGTGGCCAGGGCTATGACACCGGGCACGATTCCAGGGTCGGCCTGCTGCTCGCGAACCGAAATCACAAGGATGTAATTTAACGGTGCGGGCGCGGCTTCCAGAGGATTGGACGTTTGTTGTCGTCAGGCGAGACCAAACGTCCGAACCGCACCGCCGGCCACTGCCGGCCGGTTAGCTGAACCAGATCTTCTGGTACTCCCGGGTCTGGGGGTGGGCCAGCAGGGCCACGAGGGCGATGGCGAACATCAGGCCGATGGGGTCGTTGAGGGCCGACGTCATCGTCTGGCCGATCAGGAAGGTGGCCAACCAGAGCACGGTCATCGCGAGGGAGACGATGTAGCCCCATTTCTTGCCGTTCGCCATGCCGTAGGCACCCCCGGCGAAGGCGGCGGCGAACAGCAGACCCAGGGGGGACAGGCGCAAGAAGAAGAACGCGGCCTCGATGTAGAGCAGGATCGTCGCGATCTGCAGCGTCTGGGGTTGGGACGGGTCGAAGAAGCGCTGCTGTCCGGCCACGGTGTGGATCCTCCTCGTCGTTACCCCATTGTGACAGGAGCACCCGGCCCCGAGCGCGCCGGGCTGCCGTGACGGGTCCGCAGTTGCCCGCAGGCGGCGTCGATCTCGGTGCCCCGGTTCCGGCGGACGGTGGCGTTGACGCCGCCGGCCCGGAGCCGCTCGGCGAAGGCCGCCACCCGCCGGGGCGGGCTGGCCGGGGCGCCGAACCCCGGCGTCGGGTTGAGGGGGATCAGGTTGACGTGGGCCGCGGGCGAGAAGCCCCGGAGGCGGCGGGCGAGGGTGTCGGCCTGGGCCGGGGCGTCGTTGACGCCGCCGATCATGGCGTACTCGAAGCTGAGCCGGCGCCCGGAGGCGGCCAGGTAGGCCCGGGCGGCGGCGAGCACCTCGGCCAGCGGGTACCGCCGGTTGAGGGGGACGAGCTCGTCGCGCAGCTGGTCGTCGGGGGCGTGGAGCGACACGGCCAGCGTGACCGGCAGCCGCTCGGCGGCCAGCCGCCGCATGCCGGGGACGACGCCGACCGTCGAGACGGTGATGTGCCGGGCCGAGAGGCCGAGACCGTCGTGGAGGCGCTCCACCGCCGCCCAGGTGGCGTCGTAGTTGGCCAGCGGCTCGCCCATCCCCATGAAGACGACGTTGCCCAGCCGACGGCCCCCCTCGGCCGCCACCCGGCCGGCCCTGGCCACCTGCTCGACGATCTCGCCGCTGGTGAGCTGGCGGTCGAAGCCGGCCTGGCCGGTGGCGCAGAAGCTGCACCCCATGGCGCATCCCGCCTGC